>JAIOSI010000092.1 GCA_021107695.1 bacterium | reverse complement strand
CCGCGATTGCCCTGGTCATCGCCATCCCGCTGAGTCTGGGTACGGCGATCTTCCTGGCGGAGGTCGCGCCACCGTGGCTCCGCGAGACAGTCAAGCCGATTATTGAGCTGCTGGCGGGAATCCCCTCGGTGGTCTTCGGTTTCATCGGCATGGTGATGATCGCCCCCTTTCTCAAAGACCTCTTTGATCTGCCGGTGGGACTGACCGCCCTCAACGCCGGAATCATCCTCGCCTTCATGGCATATCCCACTATGGCGAGCCTGGCGGAGGATGCCATCAGCTCCGTTCCCAACGACCTGCGCGAGGCCTCCCTTGCCCTCGGCTCCAACCGCTGGGAGATGATGAGCCGGGCGGTTCTGCCAGCCGCCCGTAACGGTATTTTTCAGGCGATTCTCCTCGGCTTCGGACGAATCATCGGTGAGACGATGGTCGTGCTGATGGTGGCAGGCGGCGCGGCGCAGATGACCATCAACCCGCTCAAACCGGTGCGTCCGATAACCGCTACCATCGCCGCTGAACAGGGCGAGGCGGTCGCCGGCAGCCCCCACCTCCACTCCCTCTTCATGCTGGCACTGCTGCTCTTCATCATCACTCTGGCGTTTAACATCCTTGCCGAGCGGATTAAGCAGCGCAACGACCTCTCCTTCAAACGCAACAAGAAGGGAGCCGCCTCCTAATGAAGCGAAACGCCCGACAGCTTAAAGAAAAGGTGATGTTCAGCCTCTCCGGTGCCTCGATGGTCGTCGTTGTCGGCTTCCTCGGCTTAATCCTCGCCTTCCTGATTTCAAAGGGAGCCGAGGTCATCAACTGGGAGTTCCTCACCGAGATGCCCCGCCAGGCGATGAGCGAGGGCGGTATCTATCCGGCGATTATCGGAACCCTGCTCCTGGCCCTGGGAGCAATCATCTTCGCCGTCCCCCTGGGTATTCTGGCGGCAATCTACCTCTCCGAATACGCTGGCGAGGGACGGCTCAAACGCTGGATTCGCATCGGAGTCAACGCCCTTGCGGGAGTCCCCTCCGTCGTCTTCGGACTCTTCGGGCTGGCGGTCTTCGTTATCCTCTTCGGCTTCGGAGCCTCCCTGCTCTCCGGTAGCCTGACCCTGGGGCTGTTGATTCTACCGCTGATTATCCGCTCCACCGAAGAAGCCCTGAAGACAGTTCCCAACTCCTTCCGCGAGGCATCGCTGGGACTGGGGGCAACGAAGTGGCAGACCACCCTGCGGGTCGTCCTGCCCACCGCCCTGCCGAACATCCTCACCGGAGTCATCCTCGCCGTGGGTCGTGCCGCCGGAGAGACCGCGCCGATCCTCTTCACCGCCACGGTCTTCTTTATGAAGCGGATGCCCGAAGGCATCATGAGCAAGGTCATGGCACTGCCCTATCACATCTACGCCCTGATGAGCGAGGGTATCTACCCTGAAAAACACACCGCCATCGCCTATGGAACCGCTCTGGTACTGCTGGGGCTGGTCTCTCTCATCAATCTTACGGCGATCATCCTGCGCACCCGGGCAAGAAAGAAGAAAAAATGGTAACCACCAGCGAAAAGCTGCGGATAAGCGACTTCGACCTCTGGTTCGACAAAGCGCAGATCCTTAAAAACGTCTCCCTCGACCTCCCCGACAACGAGGTTACCGCCATCATGGGACCGTCGGGCTGCGGCAAGTCCACCCTCCTGCGAGCAATCAACCGGATGCACGACCTGACCCCCAGCTGCCGAACCAGCGGAGACATCCTCTTCGACGGCGAAAGCATCTACGGTGCCGATACCGATGTTTACGAGCTGCGCAAGCGAGTTGGCATGGTCTTCCAACGCCCCAACCCCTTCCCCAAGAGCGTCTTCGAGAATGTCGCCTACGGTTTGCACCTCCACGGCATTCACGACAAAAAAACCATCGCCCGGCGGGTCGAACAGGCACTCCACGACTCCAACCTCTGGGACGAGGTCAAAGACAAACTCCAGGAATCCGCCTTCAATCTCTCCGGCGGACAGCAGCAACGCCTCTGCATCGCCCGCGCCCTTGCCGTCAAACCCGAAGTTCTCCTCCTCGACGAACCCGCCAGCGCCCTCGACCCCCACTCCACCGCCCGCCTCGAAGAGCTGATCGTCGAGCAGCTTCGAGGCAAGTACACCATCGTCATCGTTACCCACAACCTACAGCAAGCCGCCCGCGTCTCCACCCACACCGCCTTCCTCATGCTCGGCGAACTGGTAGAGTTCGGTATCACCGACGAAGTCTTTACCGCCCCCGAAGACGAACGCACCGAAAACTACCTCCGAGGAATCTTCGGCTAACCAGCTTGAAGCTGGACACACTTTCGCGGCTACAAAAATTGCCGAACAATAATTGTCCCCGCGCTTGGAATCAACTAAGTCAGTGTGGCTGTAGCCACCAGCGCAGTGCGCTGCACCACAGATTCGCGGCTGATATTATTGATTAGGTGATGCTCACTCCCGCGTTTGCGCTCCCGTTGGTCGGCAACGCAAGGGCGTTGCATCCCAGAACTGACCTTCGGTCAGAACAGCCTCGCTCCGTTGATCCGGCGACGACAATGTAGGGCGGGGATGCCTCATCGGCTAAAATCCCCGCCTTGAGATGGACGAAGTCTATCTTTTTGCTAAAATGAAGCTCTAAGGCACTCATTTTCCTTAAACAAACGAGGAACCATGCTAAAGAAACGACTCACCGCACTCAAGAATCAACTCCGAGAAATGGCTGACCTCTGCCGGAAGATGGTGGAGGATTCTATCCATTCCCTGGAGAACCGGGATGCCGAGCTGGCTCGGCGAATCAGCAAAGACGACGAGGTTACCGTTAACCAGATGGAAACCTGGAATCTGGAGGAGGCGGT
>JAIOSI010000028.1 GCA_021107695.1 bacterium | reverse complement strand
CTACATAAAAAATATCTAATGGAATAGCCAGATTGTACCGAGGAAGAAGCGGGCATCTTCGCCCAGCCCCTTGATGGTCAGGCGAGCCAGGGCGGCATCGCTGCTCACCGGAAAGACCAGCTCGTTCCAGCAGTCTTCCTCAAGCTGGAAGAAGAGCGAATCGCTGTCCGCTTCACCGCGAACCTCCAGCTCACGAGCGTTCTCCACTGCCACTCGCAGGCAGACCAGCTGCGTACCCCTGACCAGAGAAACATCCAGCCGCAGAGCCGGGGTATCTTCGTAAACCAGGCAGGTGTCCGCCACCGGGGTTTCGCGACCGCGAATTAGTTGGTTGTGAACCAGCAGCTCCCAGGAGCTGTGCGATGTCCCGTAGCTCTCGACGGAGAAACGCTTCAGCGCGGCGGGATCGGCACCAACATCTATTCGCTCAATCAGCAGCCTGTTCTGCAGTTGTTCCAGGGTTTCCGGCTCCCAGAGACCACTACGCCGCTCCAGCGGAGTCCAGACGATTGCTCGCAGTCCGGGAATGACCTCTCTGGTCAGCTGGCAGTTCTCCACCGTTCCCAGCAGGTAAACCGGACGGCGGGTCTTGGTCTCCATCGCCCAGTGTTCCAGCTGTAGCGTGTACTGGGACGGAGTTTCGCTGAGGTCAGGAGGAGTCGTGCCGGAGAGGTCTGCTACTCGCAGGGAGGTCAGGTTGAGGTAATGCCCCGGCAGGGTTGTTGCCACAAAGCTGCGCTCAGGAAGCAGCTCGTCGTACTCTGGCTGGAACCGCTCTTCCCCGTTGTCTTCGAAAGGGATTAGGGCTGGCAGCAGAATCAGCAGCCCAACAACAACGGTTAATACCAGCTTGTGCTTTTGGGAAAACTCGCGCCCCAGCACCACCGGGATGATCACCACAACCAGCGGAATCAACCAGAAGACGATTAGCTCGTTTCCCCGCATCACCAGGGCGGTGAGCATCACTCCCAATAGTCCCGTCGCCGTTGCCAGCCGCCAATTGAAGTGATGGATGATCAGTCCAAATGCCGCCAGTGCTGGCAGCATCCCCCACGCCGAGCCGCCGATTCCGGCGAACACATCGAAGGGCAGCCGCAGAATCAGTGCCAGGCGCGCCATTACGCTGGCACCGCTGGTTGTGGCAAGTGGTGAAAGGACAGCGGCCAGCGGTGGAGAATCCCAGAGAGAGTGACTGAGGATGGCGCGAATGACTCCCAGGGCAAAGGGAAGCAGCAGCCAGAGGTCGCGCTTTTTGAGCGGGATGTGCTTGATGACCTCCATCGTTGGTACCACGGCGCAGAGGAGCAACCCGGCGAACATTCCCGCATAGCTGGTGAACATCAGGGTGACCAGAGCCGCCACCAGAACTGGGAAACTGCGCAAGATGCCATACACGACAACCAGCAGGAGCAGACCATCGAAGGCCGCCGGGTGCGCTCCTCCGGCCCCGCTCAGGATTAACGGAGTCAGTATCGGCAGAATTGCGACAAAACCAGCGCGTGGTGGATCCGCCCCCAGATGACGCGCGTACCAGAAGGCGAAGAGGGCGTAACCAATCAGCAGACCGATGCCGATTATCCGGGCAATGAGAATGCCGTTATCCGCTCCAAAGACCCACCGCCCCAGGCTCAACGCCGCAACCAGCAGAGGATTCGCCGCCGCGTCGGTTGTCGGGTCGTGGGGATTAAGACGAAAGGATTCACCGTTGAGAAGCTGAGTGGAATAGTGGAGCTGGAGCTGGGCGGCGTCGGTAAGCTCGCCGCCGCTCAGATTCCACAAAACGCCGCCCCCCAGAGCGATCAGGGCGACCAGACCAAAACTCCACAGCTTTCGGTCACTGTGCTTAGTCATTTATCGGGTTGTCGCTAGGCTCTTTAGCCCGCTGCCAGCGTTCTTCCAGTTCTTTCAATTCACAGTCGGAGAAGTTTCTGTTCTCCTCGGCGATGCCCTCTTCAACCTGTCGGAGCCGCCGTCGGAACTTCGCCAGGGTTCCGTTCAACGCCCGCCCCGGGTCGAGTTTCAGATAGCGTGCGAGATTGACCACCGAGAAGAGCAGATCGCCCAGTTCGTCTTCAATCGCGGCTTTGTCTTCGCTTTCGACGGCACCGCGCAGCTCGGTCAGCTCTTCGTCGATCTTGCCGATTACTCCGCCGACATCGGGCCAGTCGAAGTTGAAGCGGGCGGCTTTCTCCTGGGCGCGGAGCGAGCGCAGCAGCGGCGGAAGCCCACGAGGAATCTTCCCCAGTGCCCGTGTCAGGGGCAGGTGGTGCAGCTCGTCGGATTCATCGGCTTCGCCGTGCTTAATCTGCTCCCAGTTCTCGATTACCGCCGTGGCATTTTTCAACTTCGGACCATCGGGATTGAAGACGTGGGGATGCCGCCGCCGCATCTTGGCAGTGGCAAAGTCCAGGGATTCCTGAAGGGTGAAGACGCCATCGCGCTCCGCCAAAAGACCGATGAAGGCCGTAAGGTAGAGCAGGTCACCCAGCTCTTCGACCATTTCCCGGCGTCGTTCCGCCTTGTCGGGCAGCCCCTGAGCGTCGTAGAACTCCCAGGCTTCCTCGACCACATAGCGTGCCATCGAGTGGACGCTCTGCTCGGCATCCCAGGCGCAACCACCGGGAGCCAGCAGGCGGCGCAGGGTCGCAAGTAAACGATTGTAGGCTTCCATTTATAAACACTTTGGTTGCGGGTCAAGGGTGTGGAGTATAAGTCAATCGCCCCGCATTGACTACCCCCCGCCCGCTGTGCTAACCTTTGCCTGTGGAGTATTCTGTCTGGAGGTTTTGATGGAGTGCAAACGGCATATCGCTGTATTGACCTCCGGTGGAGATTCTCCGGGGATGAACGCCTGCCTGCGGGCGATTACCCGGGGGAGCCTCTATCGAGGCTGTCGGGTTACTGGAATCATCGACGGCTATCAGGGACTTCTCACCGGCAACGCCTTCCCGCTGACCAGTCGCCATGTTGGCGGAATCATTGACCATGGCGGAACCTTCCTCGGTACCTCCCGCTGCCCGGAGTTCAAAAAATCAAGTACCCGTCGGCGAGGCTACCTGTGGCTGGAAGAACAAGAGATTGACGCGCTGGTGGTGATTGGTGGTAACGGCAGCCTGGCTGGTGTCCACGACATCGCTCTGGAGACCGATATAAAAGTTATCGGCGTTCCGGCATCGATCGACAACGACATCTACGGCACCGATAACTCCATCGGCTTCGACACCGCCGTCAACAACGCTCTGGACCTGGTAGATAAACTCCGCCAGACGGCAGACAGTCATCATCGCATCTTCGTAGTCGAAGTCATGGGGCGCGATTCCGGTGCCCTGGCGGTGGAGGTTGCCCTTGCCGGTGGTGCCGAGGCGGTGTTAGTCCCGGAAGTGCCGGGAAGCCACGATATTCGCACACTGGCAGAGAAACTCTCGGTAAATCTGCGTATCTCAAAGAAGAAGTCCGCCGTGGTCATCTGCGCAGAGGGAGCCGCCCATGCCGTTCCTGTTGCCAGGCGACTTGAAGAGCTGACCCAGCTGGAATGCCGCGCCACGGTGCTGGGGCATGTACAACGCGGTGGTTCGCCAACCTCCTACGATCGCAACCTCGCCTCCCGGCTGGGTTCCGGTGCGGTATGCGGAATCGAAGAGGGGCTGACCGACGTGATGATCGGACTGCAGAGCAACCAAAGGCATTTCACACCCCTCGAGAAGGTTCTGGCGACGGAACATTCCTTCAATCATGAAGAGTACGACCTGCTGACTCAGCTGAGTATCTAGGCATAAGCACCTTGATTCTGCACGCTCGACCTGGCTGATACTTGCTGTAGTTTTATCGAGTTAATCAAAGAACTCTGTCAGGTGAAACCGAACCTTGCTCCGGAGCGTAAAGCAGGGAGCGGGAGATCAGCCTTCAGAGTTGGTAGCCGAATCGTGCTACGAAATCCTGGTGATTCGGGGATTTGTGCTACGAATTAGTAAGATCGTGCTACGATTCGACTGAGATACCATCCTATTCGGTTCCGATGATGTTGTCAGGGGCTGTCAAGCTCATAAGGAAAACGTAACCTACAGGGTTGTTACGCAGAGGATTATATGGGTATGTTTGGTAAAAAGGATAAGAAGCAAAAGCCAAAGGTAGCCCGCCGGAAGACTGCTGCATCGGCTGGTCCGGTACGCAACGAAGAACCGCTTTCCTTCTACGTTGCTCTGGATAACGAGCTTGACGGCGACCTGAAGGGCAACATCAACGTGCTGGTGGCGGGTCGCTTTATGGGAATGATCGATGTTTCCGGGCTGGTCTGGATTGCCAGAACCGGTGAGGTTGATGGCACGATTAAGTGCGATGACTTCCGCCTTGAAGGTACGGTCAAGGGAATCGTAATTGCCAAAAACGTGGCAGACATTATCGACGATCACAACTCACAGGCTGAGGTCTCGGCGGATCGTACCTGGAAAGATGGTGCTTTTCCACCACCTCCTCCACCGACCGATTTAGCTGATGGCAAAACACAGGAATAAACTCTGGTCAGCGATTGTGTACAATTGCAAAAGTCGGTGTGGCCGCAGCCACCTCCACCTGAGGAACCAGAAAACGAGGATGAATAACAATGCGGATGACAAGCGTACTCTTGATACTCCTGCTCGGCTTTGGCGCGGCGTTTAGTGCCGATGGCTCTGGCAGCGATGATGAATCAACCACCACCAACGAGCAGAACTTTACCCTTACCATTGCCCTTGCCGGGGTTGTGGCACTGGGGATTGTGGCTCTGGCACTCTTTAGTGACTGGGATGACGGCGACGGCAGCGAGGTTATCGTAACCGAAGCCGACGAGCCGATTGACGAAGCAACGGCGATTGACGCCGCTGAACGCTCCGCCGCCGAAGAAGCCGACTCCAGCGAAGTCGAAGACGACCTCTTTAGCGATATCGAGGGCGAGTAAAGCGAGTGCCGACCCCTCTGTCATAGCTGAAGAGTCGGATAGTTGTGTAGATTTGCAAGGGGCGGTCGCCCCTTGTCCTTGGACTGGAAAACGGAGAAACCTTGAGAAGACATAGTTTTTTACTATCGGTGATTATTCTTGTGGTCGCCCTGTTCTTTGTCGGCTGCGAAGAAGATGTAACCACTGAAACCGCCGACGGCAGCTGCTGGGTTTTCGATGGTTCACAGAATACCCTCAATCGTCTAAACAACTCCGGTGAGCTGGTTTCCGTGAACTCCTCTCTGGGAGTAGCAGATGCCCTGGCAACGGTCGCCGATGATGCGATAGTCTGGGTCGTGGATTCAGCCGCCGCCCGACTGAGCAAGCTCAACGCCTCCGGTACCCTGGAGAAGCAGCTCAGTGGCTTTGACCATCCGGTGGATGTGGCGATTGACTCAACCACTGACAACATCTTCGTTGCCGATGATAACGGCCGCCGGGTTGTTTCGCTGGATAGCGACGGTAACCCTCTCTGGAGCAAAGCGTTGAGCTGTGTTCCGTATCGGCTCACCCTGGCTGGCGGCTCCGGCACCCGGGTTCTATTGGTGCTGGCTAGCAAAAACATTGACGGACGGCGAGTTCTGGGTTTCGACGCTGCCGATGGCACCGAGGTCTTCGACCTGGCTCTGACCGATCAGCTTGACTACTCCTTCGATGCCAACTCCACGGCGGACGATTTCTGGTTGATTGATGGCAGCACGCTAACCCGCCGTCAGCTTACCGATGGAGCCGTTATCAACACCTATGACGAGGCGACTGCTCCCGCAGCCGTGGCAGCACTGAGCGATGGCTGCTGGGTCTTTGACGACGACGGCAACGATATCTATCGTCTTGATGAAGCCGGAGTCGTGCAGGCACAGATCAGCGACCTGCCCGGTATCCCGCTGCTCTCCTCGGTGGGAGATAAGCTCTGGCTGGCGGTTACCGCAGCCGACCTGGTCGCGCTCTACGACAAAGACGGCAGCGAGGTTATTCGCGTAAACAACCTCATCCAGCCGGGACCCCTTGCCGGAGTCAAATAGGCGGCGGATACTGAACATCTTAAAGTAGAGGGAGCTTCGGCTCCCTTTTCTAAAATGGCTAGCTTGTCATGGGCTTGTAAAAGGGTTAGAATAACGCTGTTTGCTCAGAGGAGTTGAAAGACGGTTTTTCTGTCAAACAGACGAAATTGATTACAGCTCATCTCTCATAACTAAGGAAAACCAGTTGATCGAAGGCAGAGTACAGCTTATGCGAATGCGCCGGCGGCAGCGGCGACGGCGGATAATCATCATTTCTGCGGTGCTGCTGGTGGCGATTGTGGTCGTTGTGTTCCTCTGGCGACCCTGGGAGGACAATGGCGACCTTATTGAGGAAGAGGTTGTTCTCGACGACGATAGTCTGGAAGAACGCCCGGATACCGCCGAGACCAATGTGCTGCCAGTCGGTGAGGAGCCGCCCGATGAGCTTCCGCGACCGGAGGATTACGCCGTACTGTTCTGGAACGGGGCCGGTGGAGAGACCGCTCTGCGTTCGGCTTCTTACGAGCTGTCGCAGCTTGGGCAGAGCGAGTATTCAGAGCTGCCGGTGGCGCTTAACCCCATCCTGCCCGATGCCG
>JAIOSI010000070.1 GCA_021107695.1 bacterium | reverse complement strand
GTGATGCAACGCACCGCGTTGCCAGCCTCAGGCTTCCGCCACCGCCTTCCTTTTAGCCGGATTACAGCTCGGGTGCAATTTACGCAACTCGTGTTCGCCCTCTTTGGGCAGAGACGATAACCTGCCCCCTTTTCTATCACAATCCCAAAAAAACCTATTCACACCACCGCCGTCTATGGTATATAATGGGGTGTGTCTGTTAGGGGACTGTTCTAAAAGTTGCAATGGATAGCAGCTACAGCGGCATTAGGAGGCTGACTTGTCATTCAAACGTCATCTCAATCTGATTATTACCCCCATCCTCTTCGTCGTTTTTGGGTTCCTTGTCTATACGCTCTCGCTGGACAAAACCGAAGGACACCGGGGAATCGGTGAAGCCCACTTCCAGGCTGGTCATTACGACGATGCCATCGCCGAGTTCGAGATTGCCCTGGAGCTTGACCCGGGCAACGAAGGCGCGCAGTCCCGCCTCTACGATTGCTACTTCAAACAGGCAGAAGGCGCGTTTGGTGCTGGCGGACACGGTCTGCTCAGGGCAGAGAAGCTGCTGAAGCGGGTTGAGGGCGGCGAGTTCACCGAAGAAGCTGAAAAGCTGGTCGCAGATACAACCGAAGAACTCAACAAAGAGATCACCGTTGAGGCGGGACGCCGGGTTATCGATGCCTACACCAAGGACCTTCCCGAACCACCCGAAGACTGGGCGGTCGGCGACGATCCCCTCAGTGGTTACATGTACATCATGGAAGATACTGTCAGCGAAGAGATCATTACCAAACGTCAGTTCCTGACCTACCCCGACCAGTACAAGATTGAGGTCATCGACGAGTACGCCGCCGAGATAAACGCCTCTAAGTACATGGTCATCCCCGGACACCTCCTCGACGAAAGCCCGATAGACCTGGCGGTCAACAGCTTCAGCCGCAGCCGTTCGGTCAAGCTCGACGGGGGAGCCACCCTCGATGCCGAAGAGAACAAGTTCATGTACTTCATCAACATCTCGGTTACCAACATCAGCGACGAACCCTACGAGCTGGCACTGGAGAACTGCCGCCTCTACAAAACTCTTCTCGGTAACTACGGCGGTCCGATGGGTGAAGAGCTTGATGAACAGCGCGATCAGGGGCGTTCTTACCTCGCCGACACCTCCACCATCGAACCTGGCGAGACCCTCACCGGCAACATCATGTTCTACGACTTCACCTCCGAATACTACTACTTCAAGATCGTGCTGTTCTACGACGATCCCGACTCCGACGTGCCGCTGCCCAAAAACATCGTCGGTAAGTGCCTGCCCACCCTCACCAACGATGCCTGGAACTAGGCTCAGGGCGTAAGTAACCTGTCATTCAAAAACGAGCGTGGGGAGTTTCCCCGCGCTCGTTCTATTAAGGACATCCGATGCTCCAGCTAACAATCAGTCAGGCTCGGCGGCTCGCCCTGCGCTCGCAGCTTTTGAGCGGTCTCCGCCCTCGCAACGCCCTGACGGTTATCAAACAACTCGGCTATGTTCAGATTGACACCATCCACGTCATCGAGCGCGCCCACCATCATACCCTCTGGAGCCGCCTGCCTGGCTATAATCCGTTAACGCTGAACCGCCTCCTCGACGATCAAAGAAAAATCTTTGAATACTGGGCGCATGCAGCGGCGTATCTGCCCCTGGCGGACTACCGCTTCCACGCCACAAAGATGGGACGCTTCACCGAGCAGTCCTCCTGGTTCAAGCGGACGCTGGAGCAGTACGGACATCTGATGAAGGAGGTGAAGGAGCGAATAACCGAGGAGGGTCCCCTCGGCTCACGGGACTTCACCGATACGGAAAAACGAGAGACCTGGTCGTTTAAGCCAGCCCGGATGGCTCTGGAGCTGCTCTGGCAGCGCGGAGAGATTATGGTCGCCCGCCGGGAGAGCTTCCGTCGGGTCTATGACCTCACCGAGCGGGTACTCCCCGACTGGGTGGACACCACGCCGCCCGGTGAGGACGAGGTCGGTTGCTTCATCCTCCGCCGCGCCCTGACCGCCCACGGGGTGCTGACCGAGCGGGAAATTCGCGGGCATCTCTGGAGCCGGTGGCGTGGTCCGCTATCGCTGGAGGAGCTAGTCGCCGCCGGAGAGGTCGTGAAGGTAGCAATCAATGGTATAGGGGAAGCTCACTACGCCCAGACTGAGCAACTGGAGAAGCTGCCAAAGCGCAACCCACCCAAGCGGCTCCACCTGCTCAACCCCTTTGATAACCTGATTATCAACCGCAAGCGGTTGTCGAAGCTCTTTGACTTCAACTACGCCCTGGAGTGCTACAAGCCGAAGGCGAAGCGGCAGTTCGGGCATTTCGTCCTGCCGATTCTCTGGGGCAGCGACTTCGTCGGGCGGCTGGAGGTCAGGGCGGAACGCAAGGCGGGAGAGCTGCGGCTCCTCGGTCTCTGGTGGGAGGATGCGAAAGAGCCTGACACAAGGCTGCATCAGGCTCTGGAGGAGAAACTGGCAGAGCTGGCAGAGTTCAACCGCTGCCAGCTTGAAGCTGGACACACTTCGCGGCTACAAAATTAGCCTGATAACCCTCGTCTCCACGTTTTGTGCCAACCAAGACGGACTGCCCGCAGGCAGCAGCTTGAAGCTGGCAACGCGGTACGTTGCACCACAAGGCTGGGGTTCGGTCAGAACACCTGAGGGTTACCCGCCCCCGCTGGTCGCTCGCAT
>JAIOSI010000044.1 GCA_021107695.1 bacterium | reverse complement strand
CGAAAATACTACGACAAGACCGGACAGCGGATTACCTTTGAATACGTCCTCATCGGCGGCTTTAACGATTCTCAAACCGACGCGAAGCAGCTTACCCGGCTGCTCCACGGCGTTCCTCACAAGCTGAACCTTATCGTCTGGAATCCGATTGAGGGGCTATCCTATCAGGCTCCGAAGCCGGAGGCGGTGCAGGCGTTTCTTGCCACCGCCCGGAAGGGAGCCTACGCCGCCACGCTGCGGGATTCCCGGGGTGCCGACATCGCCGCCGCCTGCGGACAACTCACCGCCAGCAACAGCATCAAGCGCGATTGATAGATGAACATTTGTATAAAAGTAGGGGCGCAGCACGCTGCGCCCTTTATTACTAATCGTTGAGGTATAGAACGAGGGTACGGCACGCCGTACCCTTACAGCGATACACCAGAACACATTGAGAACATCAACCGTAGGGGCGAACCTCGTGTTCGCCCTTCGTTATTTATTGAAGAGGCATACAACATACAACAAGGGGGCAGACCAATCATCACGATTAGTCTGCCCCCCATGACATTGTAATGCAACGTTGTTTGTTCGCTTAGAGGTAGATATTTCCGGCGATGTGCAGTCCGTACGCCGGACCGGCGGTGAAGTGGTACTCCGTTCCCGAATCCCCCGCGGTGAACTCGTAGGGTGCGTAAACGACTCCGGCTCCAAACTCCAGCCCGATCATCGGAATCAGCCTCAACTCGATGATGGGGAAGGAGGCGGCAAGATAGTAGCCCAGAGAGCCTTCCACGGTTACATCGCTAAAAAGCCCGCTGGAGAATATCGGCAGATGATACGCACCACCAGCCATCAGTCGAACGCCGACTTTCATCACCTTGCCCTCGACAAAGTTCCAGCCCAGGGTGCCAACCAGATGGAAGGCGATGTCAACCACCGAGCTTGAATCCTTTGTGGAGAGGTACTGCACCATCGCTCCCATCCCGGCTCCCAGACGCAGGGACTCCAGCGGGAACTCCATCTTGAGCGTCCCGCCGGTACTCATCCGCCAGCTGTACTCGCTCGCAACCCCGTTAAGGGCAAGGGTGTGATCAGCAAAGGCGGGAGTCAGCCCGGAGGCGGAAAGAATCAGATTGCTGCCCTGCTCCTTCAGTTCAATCCCGATGGCAATCATCTCGACGTTGAGATCAAAGAGCTGCCAGTGCTTATCGCTTTCTTCGAGGATCACCTTGTCGCCGACACGGAGCTCGCCACCTTCGAGGTCGTAGTCGATTCGGGAAAGCTCCGGTCCGAGGATAATCTCTACCTCTCCCTCGCCGATAACCTCGCGTTCCTGACCTAGATACGCACCGGTCTCCGGAGAGTAATACTCCTTACCGTAGCGAAAGATAACCAGATCGTCGTCCTCTTCGATTCCCAGCTTCCCGCCGAGGTCAATCACGGCGGATTCATCGTCATCAATCCCGACGATGGTTCCAATCAGCGGGGTACGCTCCGCCAGTTCCTGGGCAATCTCCTCGGCGGCGGTGATCATTCCTTCGAGAGCAGAGTCTTCACGACGGGCGGAATCCACCACCGTGGCTCCGGTTACATCAACGAGGCGGACGGCTAGTTGATGAAGCTCGCCAACCCGACTGACTGTACCGAGAATAACCTCTTCGGCTCCGACCAGGCGACCAACCTCAACGGCCTGCTGGGTATCGCTGCCTGTTCTTCCAGTACCGTCGCTAGCTGTGAGCGTTCCACCACGGTATAGCGACCGCTGTCAATCAGGGAGTCCCGCAACGCCTCGGTTATTCCAACGACGGCGTTTTCTTCTACCCCGACGGCATCCAGAGGAAGCACTGCCACGACGGGGCGTTCCCATCCCCAGGAGCTTGATACCAGGAGGATCGTCAACAGACTGAGGAGCCAGGCGGGTCTCTTCATCAAGATTTTCCTTCTCAGGTGTTTGCAGATTTATACGGAACAATCCCTGCGGGAACCGGACTTAATGCTCGGCATCCATGCCCAGCTCGGTGTCTCTGGACTGGTTCCAGAGTACCCACTCCCACTCCGAGGAGTCGTCGTCGTTGGTGAAGCTGCCGACCCAGGTGGAGCCATCGGCGCCGATAATCACCTCTTGCATATTGCCGATGATTTGCGCCCATTCGTCTTCAGAAACCTCGGTGGGACCTTCGACCTCGATGGGACCCTCGATTTCATGGCGGTCGCTGCTGCCCCAGTCGGCGGGAATGGCATCGCCAAAGCCCCCGGCAGCGGGCAGGCTGCTTCGTGAGACCTCGACCTGACCGTCGTAAACCCGAACCGAGGTGCTGGTATCCGCGCCGACGTTGGTGCGGAAGATGGTTCCCCGCACGGCGGCGGTTGAGGTCGGCGTCTTCACCACATAGGAGCTATCGCCGCCCTCTTTGAAGGGGATGACATTGCTCCAGAGCCGCCCACCGGCGCAGGTCAGCACGGTGCTGGTTCCCAGACCGGAGGACTCGGCACGGTTCACCGTCAGCTCGGAGTTCGACGAAAGCCGGACGATGGAGCCATCGCTGAAGGTCAGCTCCACCTTGGAGCGATCCCCGGTGCGAACGATGTCACCGTTACTCAGCTTTGTGTGGAGGCTGGCGGTGTAGGCGATTCCGCCGCGATAGAAGGTAACGCTGCCCACGGCGTAGGTTACCTTGGCTCCGGCAAGGGCAGCCAGAGCGGCTATCAGCAGAAAGAGCAGGACTTTGCGAGACATGAGAACTCCTTCGCAGCAACGCAGTGCGTTGCATCACAGTACCGGGCTTCGCCCGGAAAACCTGATGTATTCTATCGCTCCCGTTGGTCGCTTACTTTTTGTAAAACTTGAAGTAACGGAGCGAACAACGTGAGCGTGTACGTGGTGATTGGCTCAACTCGATGAAGACTCACAGCCGCGAACTGTGTCCAGCTTCAAGCTGGTGCGTTGCATCAAGGTTGCTGTTGGAGGGCTAGATCGCCTGTGGTAAAGCTGCCGCCGGAGAGGGGCAGGGCATAGGATTCTGCGGGGGCGGTGGTTTCGACCACGACGCTGCCCCGGCGGGTTCCTCGCTCTCCTGGTATTTCGGAGGGTGAGTAGATGATGAAGACGTCGCCAGTCTGCGCTCCCTGCTCGTATCCCAGGGGAAGGAGCAGGCGGTCGGCGGCGGTTACTTCGCTCACAAAGCCGCTCCACGGGCTGGCGTTGATGGTGTCGGTGAGCTTATTGAGGAGCTTTACGATTGCTCCCGCTGCGGCACACCCGACAAGGGTTTCGCTGAACTCCGTCGTCGTCTCGATGACCTCGCCAACCCGGAACTCCTCGTGGGTCGCCGAGATCGTGGCAAGAAGTTCGCCCGTCGTGGAGAGGTAGAGCCGCAGGGAGATGTTCGCCGTTGCCAGATCGCGGTGGAAGCCCAGTCGTTCGTCGGGGCTGCCGCTCTCCGATGGCTCGATGGAGAGGTTATCCAGCGTCCCGATCAGGTAAATCTGGGTATCGAGGGAGTCAAGCTCCGGCGGAGTAACTAGTGAACTGTTGACCTCTTCCGCCAGGCGGAGGGTTCCGCCAGCCTCCGTGGTTAGCTCGCTGATGGCGCGAACCTCCAGGGCGGGCAGATTTGCAAGCCCCGCGCGCAGGAGCTGGGCGACCCGTTGAGTCGTCTCTTCTTCTACCTCACGACCGGGGCGAAGATCAACCACCAGCGTCCGGCGCACCGTGGGGATAACGACTTCTGATTTGGGCAGGCAGCCTGCCAGGGCTGACAGGATGATAACTATGAGGAGAGATTTTATTGTTTTTTTCATGTTTGGTATGGTTTGGATTGGTTTTGTAGGGGCGTATTGCAATACGCCCCTACGTTTAGCGCAATCTCTCTTCTACCAGGCTTTTTCGCGAACGATGTCGCCAGCGGCGAAGCCAGCTCCGGAGGTCGCGCGGCAGATAGCGTACTTCTCCTTGACCTCCATCACCTGAATCGAGCCGATTGCCGTTTCTTCGGCACCCAGCGAGATTCCGGTAACCGGGTCAATCAGCTCTTCGCCTTTTTGATAGACGCGGAACTCCATCCCAATTTCAATCCCGGAATCCGAGCCGGCATTGAGATAAACCTTTTCGTCGTCAGCCTTGACAACGGCTCCCATCCAGGCGGTGTCCTTCATCTTGAGCATGATGGCGTTGACCAGCTCTTCGATCGCCTGGTTGGCGGCTTTGGCTTCGAGGGTGTTATCCCACGCGCTGCCAACAGCAATCGCCATACCGGGAACCAGCATCGCGCCGCCGACCTCGGACTCTTCGCCGACGGCTTTATGAGCAATCAGGATTTCGCCGGTAGTGGTGTCGATCAGGCGAATGTCAATGCCAACACGGGCGGTGTAGCGGCTGAAGCCGATACCACCCATGAAGGTTCCCAGACCAACGGAGTCTTCCTGAGCCGAGAACTCGGTAACGGAACCGTAAACGATTGCCTGGACGCCGAGGAGCTTGCCTATCTCCGGCGCGGTCTGCTGAGTAACCAGACCGCTGGTACCCAGAGCCTGTTCTTCCATGACCCGGGTCAGCTGTTCACGCTCGAAGACCTGGAACGCGCCGGTATTGACCAGAGCAGTGGTGAGGACATCGGAGAGACCGGTACCGACATCGTAGGAGCTGCCGGCCTTGTCTTCCAAGGCGGCAACGGCGATCCGCTTCCGCATCTCCATCGCTCCGGAGAGCGAGGCCAGTGCCAGGAGCAGCACCACGGTTAGTAAAGTTAACTTACGCATGTAGAAACCTCCGGTTTTGTGAAATTATGGCGGTAACCGCCGGTTGGTGTGGTAGGGGCACGGCATGCCGTGCCCCTACGGCTGTTTCTGGTTATTCGATGATTTCGCCCTCTTCCGGTGGTTCTTCACCACGGGGAGCCACGGAGATATCCACGGTGTTGCGGGTCTGACCCCAGAGGATGACCTCGAAATCGCCTTCGCCGCTGCCCTTGTAGCTGATCTCCTTGGCAATCTGCGAAGCGTCGTAGTCCGAAGCGATCTCCAGCTTGGCGGTGAGACCAAAGTGGCTGCGAACCTCGATGCCCTCAACACCACGGACGTGGTCGCGGAGCCAGCTTTGCAGGCGAGTCAGGGTTGCTCCGTCGCAGTTGTAAACGGTCATCTGCACGCTGCTGCCGATGGCAGCCCGCTTCGCCCAGTCCTTGAGAATCTGGGTCATGATCTTGTCAGCGGCTGCATCGGAAGCCTTCCGCAGGGCTTCGTTGCCCCCGGTGAGGTCGTCGATGTGGGCGTGGGAGGCACTCTTCGAGGTCGAGGCAACCAGTGAGGCGGTGTCGGTTTCGTATGCCTTGATGTTCACCGTTGCCTGATAGGAGCGCATTCCCGAACCAGCGGAAACGCCGTAGGCGACGATGTCGGTTCCCTTAACCACGGCGGAACCGGTAACCACGTACTCGGCTCCGTACTGGAGACCGATTTCGGCGGCTGCCATCGGGTCGCCGGTGAGGGCGGCCTGGACCATGTCTCGCTCGATGTTCCGGCGCGCCTGATCGGCATCTACCAGCTTAAAGCCCTCGTCGAGGAAAATCTCCTGAAGGGTCATCTCCGTGGTACTCATGTCGATGCTGACATCCCACCAGTAATAGTGGTCTCCGGTAAGGAGGTTCTCTTCCTCCACGATGAACATGATTCGCGGGTTGCCGACGAGAGGCATCAGAGCTTCGGGGTTCAGCTCAGCGATCTTGTCCTGAAGCAGCCCCCGGGCGATGGTGCATTCCACGGTTACCTCGTAGGAGTTCTCGAAGGAGCCGTAGCCCTCGCTGACAACCCTGTAGTCGGTAACGTAGGCGGTGGCGCGGGCGTAGATCGAGTCCTCGATGGTCTCGAACATCTCGATCATCGTCATCGAGTCAATAAACATCCCGGTCTGCTGTTCCACGGCCTGACGGATGGCGTCTTTGATGGCGTCGTCGCGGGCCTTTGCCACATCGCCGTCGTAGATAACGCCGAGTCCGCGGCTCTGCACGGTTACTGTGTCGGCGGCAAAGGCACCACCAACCAGCAGCGTCAGCAGCAGGGTGATAAGAATGGTTCTGCGCATGGTTCACCTCATCGTTTTGTTGAATAGCCGAGCAGATGACCCTCGACCTGTTTTATGTTAGGGAATCAGTGCGGGTATCTGAACAGTTTGCTTCTTTGGTTAAAAAGGGAGAGGGACGGCGGTTGCCAAAGGCTCTGGTCTCATAGCATCAACAAGATGACAGATGTGAGTAGCTGAGCCAGGTGCGGATGGCAGTTCCACCTTAAGGGGGAGGTATAATGACCGTCCCTCTCCGGTACACAACTCTTTTGTTAGTAGCTGGCGAGGATGGTCTCGACGGTGCGGACGGCGTTGACAGCATCGGTGCCGGAGACGTAATCCAGCGGACGGAACATGCCGTCGGCATCTGCCTTGAGGATTCCTCTGGTGGTGCAGGCGATGATGGAGCCGTAAGCGAAGTTGTCGGCACGGACATCGCGGAAGCTGCTCTCGCCGCCCATGCCGCGAATCATCAACTCGGCATCCCCGGTGGTCAGCGAGAGAACCTTCGCCGCCAGGACGGAGAATTCGGAGCGATTGAGCTTGGCATCGGGCAGGAAGCTGCCGTCGGGGTAGTTGTCCATGATGCCAGTCTCGATCATCAGGTTGATCTCGTTGATCGCCCAGTGGTCGGCGATGTCGGTGGCGTAGAAGGTTCCGGCAGCGGTGCCGGACTCGCCGGGTCCGACGAATGAAGAGCCGCCAAAGCCACTCAGGCTGCGACGCTCAAGGCGGGAGAGGTCAAGCTCACGGGCGAAGAGGGCGGCGGCATCGGCACGACTGATGCGGAGATCGG
>JAIOSI010000004.1 GCA_021107695.1 bacterium | reverse complement strand
CTGCCGATAAACCCGGCACCACCAGTAATGAGAATCTTCATGGACCTATTCCTCTTCTTCCTTATCGTTCGTTATATCGTTTACTGTTTTTAACCGTTTACCATCCTTCAGTTGAGCAAGAAGACTCTTTCGTCTATTCGGCTGCGTGTAAAGAGTATCCCCAATATTGGCTACAAGATTGAAGGCTAATGTAGCCAGTTCTTTTGTATCTCCTTCAATTATAGGTATAGCATGTACTGAGTCATCGCCTAAAGCCTTGATAAGCGTTAAATCATCGATTATTTCTTGAGAGAGCTGCTTGTCCTTTATCAGGTTTTCAAGCCTCCCTTTTAAGTAACCGTTTTTAAATCCCTTATCTGTGCAAATATGTTCAAGGGCAACCCTAAGAAGAGCTAAAGCAGCCCTTGGGGAAGCATCGAATACTAATCTAGCTTCCTCAATGATTTCCTGGATATTAGCCGGAAACTCCTCATCAACAGCTGGTGCTGTGGATATTTTTGGGTAGATAATATTCCCCTCAATATCCCACAGCATATGTTCGTTGCATTTTTCATATAAGCATTGGGATACATTGCAAATATGTTCTTTTGTAAATGGAGAGTTTACTCGTTGAAAACGATGCATGGAGGTTCTATGGCAAAATGGGCATGTAAATGTCTTTTCGTTGTACTTGGGTGGTTCGTATATCGCTTTCATTTTCTTCCTTGTTTGTAACGTAATGGATGTTGCAATCTCCCCTACGGGTTACTACGCCAACATCCTATTCAAACCAAAAACGGGCGGTGCATTCAACACTCGCCCGCAATCATACCACAGCTTTCTCGACTACCGCTGCCCTCAACTCCCACCGCTTCTACAGGTAGAGCCGGAGGTTTAGGTAGGTCGGGGCGGTTTCCAGTTCACCATCGAAGACCAGCAGCAGCCCCTCCAGCTCCCGCCGCTTCGCCTCTAGCTGTGCCAGCCCGGCGGCGGTGTTCTCCTTTAGCGAATAGCTGTAGTCAATCTGGAAGACTCGGTAGTATTCGTCGAAGGTGTAGCGGATGGTGGCTCTGGCTAGCTCGTCGCTCCACTTTGCCTCGATGAGGTTAGCGTAGATCGGGTAGATGCTGCCATAGCCCGCCTCCAGGAGCAGGTCGGGGAGGTTCGACGGGCGGATCTCCCGCAGCGACGAATCGACGAAGGGGTCGGTCAGCGTCGCCGTGGCAACGACGACCAGCAGCAGGGTTAGCAGAAGAGCTTTCATCTATAGTTTATCTCCAGTTCGATTCGGGGACCGTCCTCGCCGGGTGGGTAGTATTCAATAGAGGATATCAGCTCGCCTCCGCGGTTCTCCCAGTAGCAGCCGAAGATCGGCCCGGTGCCGGAGTGCAGCCCTGGTCCCTTCGAGCCTTCCTCGTACATCACAATTAGCTCTTGATACCGTGCCTCGAGCTGTTCCTCCGTGCCACCCTCGCAGGTGTAGCTGACGCTTACTATCGACCGTGGGGTGTCGTCGTTGAGGATGACCACCAGCTCCTCGTTGCCGTACTCGGAGCTGCGAGTGGCGAAGGGCTTGCGACCGGGGCGTTCCCAACCTCGTTCGGCAAGAGCCGCCCAGACCCGCCCCTCGTCGGTATTGTCCACGTTCGCCCCGACGATAGGCTCCCAGCGGACTTCGTCATCTGCCACAACGCTGGTTTCAGGCGATGGTTCGGTGGAGAAGTCCATCCGTTCTGGCGTTGTCTCCGCCGCTTCATCCTCAGTGTCGAAGGCATCGAGCAGCATGAAGGTAATCACTCCGGCAGCCAGTACGCCAGCAATAATGAGCGTCGTGCCGGTATCCGGCACTGGCATGGGATTGGCAAACGCTCCACCCGCCAAAGCGCAGATGACGAGGGCTACCGTTACTTGTTTATTCATCGGGAGTTCAGTCTTTCTGCTCAGGGAGTGATACGAACATCCACGGAGACGGCGGCGTACTCGCTCCCCGCCTTGCTTTTCATTTGTAGGCTCAGGCCAGTAGTCTCCCACTGGTGGATCAACCAGCCCTCCAGCTCCTCAGCAAGTACCGTAGGCTCTTGCTCGAAGTAGGAAGTAAACAGACCGACCAGATCCACCCGCGATTCGGTGATCTCCTCCACCTGGGCGGCGGATGGCGAGTCGATCCCCCAGAAGCACTCGATCAGCTTCAGGTTGCCGTCATAGACATATACGGCAACTTCACGGGATTCATTGTTTAAACATAGCTCGCCCCGATACTCACCTTCGCGATCAACCACCGTGGGGAGAAGTTCTTTTTCCTCAAAGGAGTCCAGTATCATTTCCTCAGTGCAGCCCGTCAGGGGCAGCCCCATAAATGGATCGGTCTCCGCAAAAGCAGCAACGGCAAGAAGCAGCAGGACAAGCGTGAGTAAGCGTTTCATGGCTTCTCCTTATAGCAGGTTTATCCCTACCAGAAAGGCAATGTAATCCTCGTTGTCATCAATGCTTAAAGTGATAGAGTTGTAGTCGCCAAACTCCCAAAGTCGTATGCTTGTCCAGTCAGTACCTTCGGTCTCTAGCAGCTCTGGTCGACTTTGGGCTACATCGGAGAAGAAGTGGTGATGAGCGTGAATAGAATACTCAATCTCTTCACGCTGTTCAACGGTTGGCGAGTCGAAGCCCCAGAAGCTCTCGATTCTCGTCAGCTTGCCATCGTAAACGTCAACCGTGACCTCGTAGGTTTCGTTTTCCTCGCGGAACTCACCTCGATACTCACCCCCCCAATCAATCACGGTAAGGGTAAGCTCCTTCTCCTCAAAAACGGTAAGGATCTGCTCCTCAGTACAGCCCTCAAGGGGCAGACCAAGCAGAGGGTCGGTCTCTACGATCTCCATCGCCTCAACAGTTTCTGCATAAGCAGCAACAGCAAGCACGACCAGAACAAGTACCAGTAACTGTTTCATGGTTTCTCCTTACTTTTCAGGAATGAGCATACTGAATGTCAGTTCCGTCTCACCCAGTTCCAGTAATCCCTCGATGCCATGAACATCCCAGAAGGCGGTCAGGTACGGCTCCTCGGTAATATCCGCATCGGTGAAGAGGTACTCGTAGTAGTCCAGCAGCCAGACGAAGCGGTCGAGAAGCACCTCCGCCGGGTCGGTTGGCTCTACGCAAAGCTCAGTGATGGTATAGCTGTATTCGATGCGCTCCACCCGTGCCTCGGTGAAGTCGGAGAGGTAGAAGAAGAGCCACTCCAGCCCATTATCGTCGTAGCGAAACGCCTGCACCTCCGGCTCCGTTACAAACCTGCCGGGGAGGTACCAGCCGTCAGCACTGAGCTGATCTTCAACCCCATCGTAGCTTACCTCGTCGAAGGCGATATTCGTCATCGGCTCCCGGCGGGTTGCTATCATTGGATTGGCACAGGCAGCGGAGACAATGAGCAGGGATAGAAGCAGGTTGACAGTTCGGGGCTTCATCAGGATAATCCTTTGAGCTAATAACCAATCGGCTTAACAACTATCGGGGAGAGAAGATGGACTGGCTGGACAGCAAGCTGAAGAAGTGGGAACGGGTTATTGAAGCCGCAGCTGGGGAGGCCGTTCGCCGGGAGGTGATGACCGGTGTCGAGGTGGTTCCCGCAATGGAGCCGAAGGCGATGGCACTCTGGACGAAGGGTGCGATGGAGCGGCTAAGCAGGCTGGTTACCGACCTTGAGCTGCGGCGGCGGATTCTGGTTGGCTTCAGCTGTGAGCATACCGAAGAGTTCGGCGAAGAACCAACGCGGCGGATGCGCGATCTCTATCGAGAGACAGGGAGCGTTGAGGCGGTTCTTGGGGCGATGCGTGCCGATCGCTCCTGGAACGGAATCTCGGTTTACCCGCCCTACGAGCTGATAGCGGGCGAACTTCACGTTACCAAGCAGCCCTGCGACCGCGCCGCCTTCGCGAAGGCAAAGACCGATTACGAGAAGCAGATAGCCGGTTGTTACTGTCCGCTGGTAAAGCATACCGAAGAGGAGATTCCAGAGCCGTACTGCTACTGCGGAGGCGGCTGGCATTTGAAAATATGGGAGGGCATTCTGGAACGCCCGGTGCGGATCGAGGTAACCAAAGCCATCCTGCGGGGCGACAAGGATTGTTCCTTCATTATTCGGTACTCGGAGTAATTCAGCAGCATCACTATCGGCGCGTCTCTTATTCGAGGGACGCGCTTTTGCCTATTCGTCAGATGATAGCCCGGCGGGCCGACCTAAAGGTCGGCCCCTACGTAAGACATTGAGGATATCCAGGATACGCTGGTAGGGGGCGGGCCAATTTATTGGATATTGGTGTTCGCCCTCTTTGTATGGGCAGGTACAGGGGTAGTCCCCGCGACAGTCTTATCCGCCAAACAACCCGTAGGGGCGACCGTCCACGGTCGCCCACTAGATAAGCAAAGCTCATCTGCTGCGGGAGAGGTATAAGATACTTTGGGGTAAGTTTGAGCCGCTGGCGTTAGCCCCTCACCCCACCCCTCTCCCCAAAGGGGAGAGGGGGAGAAGGAAGCGACCAACGGGAGCGTATCCGCGGGTGTGGTCGTTATCAGACTAAGCTCGTTGTCGCGAACTGTGGTGCAGCGCACCGCGCTGCTACATTTGGACGTAGAAGATCCAGGGTTCGCCGATG
>JAIOSI010000048.1 GCA_021107695.1 bacterium | reverse complement strand
TCCTCGCCGGAGAGCGAGGTGATCGAGAGCGAATACGCCTGGCGCAGCTGCTCCCGTACCTCATCCACCGAGCCAAGCCGGTTTTCGGGCTTCTGCTTGAGCATCGAGAAGAGCAGCTCCTCCAGAATCACCGGAATCCCCCGGGTCGTGAGCTGACCATCCTCCTCGGCATCCTCGGCAAGGGCGGCGTATGGCGGATGCCCGGTGAGCAGGTGATAGAGCAACGCCCCGATGGAGTAGATGTCGCTGCGGGCATCGGCACTCTGTCCCCGGGCAATCTCCGGTGCTTGATAGAGCTGCTCATTGGCGGTGCGCTCCAGGTGAACCTGATGCTCGTCGTCGCCCTGATGCGGCGAGGAGAGGAAGTACATATCGCGGAGGATGACATGACCGGAGTCTTGTAGAATGAAGCCGGAGGCGGCGATGCGCCCGTGGATGATGAATCGCTTGTGCAGGTATGTGATGGCGGAGCTGAGCTGGATGCCGATGCGCAGCACCTCCAGCGGCGTTAGCGGGGCGCGCTTGCTGATGTGCCGTGCCAGGGACTGCCCGTCAGCGTGCTTCAGCACGACGAAGTAGTTATCACCGAAGCGACCGAAGTCGTGAACCGGCAGGATGTTGGCGTGTTCCAGTCCCGCCGCCAGGTTGATCTCATCGCGGAGGTCTTCGATCATTCCGGTGTTCTTCGAAAGCTCGGCGGGGATGACCTCCAGCACGACGATGCGGTCGAGCTGGGTGTCCAGCGCACGATAGACGTGGATGTGCCGCTCGGCGGGGTCTTTGCTCTTGTCAATATCGCCGGGCAGCGGCACCGAGTGGTAGTGCAGCTTCTTCAGCACCCGATAGCGACCGAGGGTCTTGCCGACGAACTCGCCCTCGACCTCCAGCAACTCCAGTCCATCGGCACTGGTGGTCTCCGTGGTGAGGTCGGGGAGGTGCGAGCCGCAGTGGCGGCAGTACCGCGCCTGATCGGGATTATTCTTTCCGCAGCCGGGACAAAACAATTAGCCCTCCATCTTCAGTTGATTCTTGCCCTCTTGTTTCGGAGCCTGTTTGGTGTGGTCGATTCGATAGCTCGGATGCAGCACCTGTGCTTTGCCTTCCATTAAGTCCTTCAGCCAGATGACCTGCATGACCGGATATTCCTGGAAACCGAGCTTCACCAGTCCCTTGCCCGCTGCGTGTTCCAGCATTTTCTTCGTGGGCTTGACGGCACTAACGAGAATCCCCTGTTCAGCTTGTTCACGGGTAATGACTGAATCAAGGTTGCGAATATCCTTAACACCAGTCTGTCCGCCCTTGACCTCGATAATCGCCGTACCACGCTCCGGGTCCCGCTCGCCTTCAACAATGTATTTGTAGCGCAGGTAGCCGTCTATGCCGGTGTCGGCTCCTTTGCGTCCGCCTTTGTAAGGCTGGGCGTTGAGGAGACCAATCACCCAAAGCTCAAACTGGTGTTTGTCTGCACGAGCCAACTCCATTGCTCCGGCGTAGCTGGTTGGTAAACCACGGGTTGTAATGGCTAGTTCGCCAAAAGCATCAGTAAGGCGTTTCTTAATCAGTGCAATGGCAAGGTGAGTGATGTCAATTCCGATCCAGTTGCGTTTTAGAGCCTCAGCAGCATGAATGGAAGTTCCACAGCCACAGAAGGGGTCGAAGACCACATCGCCCTCGTTGCTACTAGCTTCAATGATGCGTTCCAGCAGAGCCTGGGGCTTTTGGGTAGGGTACGATAGTTTTTCTTTATCTGAATTATTTAGCTTGGGAATATCCCAGATTGTATCAACAGGCTTGCCATAGACCATAGCCTCACTCAGGTAGCGTTTTACTCTTTCACCGCCACCCTTATCTGACAAAACATATTTTCTCTCATCCGAATCAAGGCGAACCTTTTGCTTTCTAACCTTCACATACTCTCCCTCAGATTCCCAGGGAAGTGCATATGAATTGAAGTTCACCACCTTGATATCCTTTGAGTAAAACAAGATAACATCATGTCGCTTGTTATAGCTGTCCCGTAACTTTCGATTCCAGCCAGAATAATGCCATATTACTTCATTCCGGAAATTTTTTGCTCCAAACAATCCGTCCATCACCAGCTTAAGGTAGTGGCTCGCTGTAGGGTCGCAGTGCAGATAGACGCTGGCAGTGGGCTTCATCACCCGGCGGATTTCCAGCAGCCGATTCGCCATATGCACGATGTAGGCGAGCATATCGTTGATGCCGAGGAATCGCCGCAGAGCCTCCATCAGATTCGCCAGGTCGCTGGACTGGGGATTCTGTAGAATCTCGTCGTACTCCCGTTCCGACTCCAGATTCCAGTGCCAGGTATCGTCGAACGCCTTGATCTGCGAGCCTTCACCCATCTTCTCCGGCGGCTTAAAAAGGACATTATAGGTCGCCTTGGAGTTGAAGGGCGGGTCGAGATAGACCAGGTCAACGGACTCATCGGCAAGCTGCTCCCGCATCACCGAGAGGCAGTCGCCGTAGTAAAGCTGTCGAACTCGTTCGCTCATTAGCTACCTTTCTTCCCGTTTCCATTGCTAATGCCATTCCCGTTGGTTTTCAGCTTTCTTGGATTCTCTTCCTCCGGGTACTCAATCCGCGAGTGCAGCAGCCCGGAGAGGGTCTGGACGAAGCTCTCCACGATGTTCGTCAGGTCGGAGATCGTCAGGTCGCACTCGGCAAGCTGCCCGTCAACGAACTTGGTATTAATGATCTTCCGCACCAGCAGGCGGATTGCCGAGATGCTGGTATTGTGCAGGCTGCGGCTGGCTCCCTCTACAGAGTCGGCGAGCATGATGATTGCCGATTCCTTGGTCTGTGGCAGCGGACCGGCGTAGCGGAAGGTGTCTTTCTCCAGGATGTTATGCTCGTCCTCCCGCAATGCCCGCTGATAGAAGAAGCCGATCAGCCCCCGCCCGTGATGCTCGGCAATGGCAGAGAGGATCGGCGTGGGCAGGCGATGCTTCCGTGCCAGCGTCAGCCCGTCGCGGACGTGATTGCGGATAATCAGGCTGCTCATCGAGGGTGTCAGCTTGTCGTGGGGCGACTCACCGCTGATGTTCTCTGTATAATACTCCGCTTTGGTTATCTTGCCAATATCGTGGTAGTACGACCCGACCCTTGCCACCAGCCCGTCGGCTCCGATGGCTCCGGCGGCGGCTTCGGCGAGAATCCCCACATTGAGGCTGTGGTAGTAGGTTCCCGGAGCTTTCCTTGCCAGACGACGGAGGAGCAGGTGGTTGAGGTCGGTCAGCTCCAGCAGCTGCACCGGGGTGGTGATGTGGAAGAGAGCCTCGAAGATTGGCAGCACCAGACTACCGATAAAGACGGAGAGGATCGCCCCGACGCTGCCGATGAGAATATGGTTGAGGGTCTCGGCGAGGGGATCGGAGAAGGAGAGTCCGATGGCGGCGATGATCAGCCCCTTTGCCAGAATCACCTGGAAGGCGATGCGGTAGAGCGAACTGCGATGGCGCATACTGGTTGAGGCGAAGACCGCCGCCAGCCCTCCGGTGAGGAAGACGAAGAGGTAGCGGACTTCGAGTCCGGTCAGCAGCCCCAGGGTTACCGCAGCGACCAGCGCGCCGACCAGCCCGGTCTCCGTGTCGAGGAGGATCGTCATCAGCATTCCTGCCAGTGCCGCTGGCAGCAGATAGCCAATGGCGGGCAGGGACTGGAAGAGTGTCGTTACCAGCAGCTGTGCCAGCCCGACCACGGAGATCAGGATCATCGCCAGCAGCAGCAGGTGGCGGGGGCTGTCGTAGTAACGACGGCGATACTGGCGCAGGAAGAGTCCGAAGATGAAGATAAAGACGATGATAATCGCCGCCCGACCGAGGGTTACGTAGAGAATCCCCGGACTGGCGCGGAAGCTATCTAAGGCCTCCAGTCGTCGCAGGATCGCCGGGGTGATGACCTCATGGGCGGTAACGATGCGCTCGTTCTCGCTTACCCAGTAAGACTCACGAGGGATGCCGCGCTCGACCTCGCTGATACGCTGGCGGGTCGCCTCTTCGTCAAGGAACAGGGTAGGACGCAGGTAGCCGCCGACCAGCTCCACCAGCTCCGCCGTCAGCTCCGGATCGGAGAAGTACGGACCAACCAGCAGGGAAATTTCTTCCTTCACCACCGAGAGGTCAACCAGTGTTTCCAGCTCCGCTGGCAGCAGGTTGATTATCCGCCCGTCGAACTCACCTTGACCAAGTCGGGTGATGTCCTCCAGCACTCCATCTGCCACCGTTCCCCGCAGGGAGCTGGGCAGCGACTTCACCGTTTCGAAGAGTTCGGCGGTTCGCTTCAGCTTCCGCAGCAGAGCCGGGGAGATCCGCTGCCGATAGCGTCCCTCCAGGCTGTCCGTTAATTTGTCGAAGTAGTCGTACGCCTCGGTTTCTTCGGTGGTCGCCGTGGAGAAGGTAACGGTGTGGTCGCCCATCAGGCGGCGGAACTCCCGCCATCTGTCGTTGAGGTCGGTATCGTCGTAGCGATAGATCGGGCGGACGGAGAGCAGCTTCTCGCCGAGTTCTTCCTCCAACTCGGCTTCGGTCTTCAGCACCGGAAACTTGATCGGGCTGATGATTTCGTCGTTGGCAATCTCGCCGATTGCCAGGTCGTAGCCCTGAAAGAGGGTCTTTGCCGGGAAGGAGATGACCGAGAGAATGGCGACCGTCGCCACGCCAATAAACAGCCGCAGCAAAATCAGCCGCTGCTTTCGGATTGCCGGATCCGCTTTGCTGTTTTGTTTAAGGGGCATTTTCTCTACTCTGCGGCTTCCTGCTGTGCCGCCGCTTCCCGAACATTATCATACTGCTCATAGGCATCCACGATCCGTGCCACCAGTCCGTGGCGGACGATGTCCGCCTTTGTCAGGTAGATGAAGTCCAGACCTTCGACCCGGGGCAGGAACCGCTCCGCCAGCAGCAGTCCGCTCTTCGTCGGGTCGGGGAGGTCAATCTGCGAGATGTCCCCGACCACCACGGCACGGCTGTTGACCCCCAGCCGGGTGAGGAACATCTTCAGCTGACCGTGGGTGCAGTTCTGTGCCTCGTCGAGGATGACGAAGGACTTCTCCAGGGTTCGTCCACGCATATACGCCAGGGGAACGATCTCGATGATCCCGTTCTCGATCAGCCGCAGGACTCGCTCCCGCTTGAGCATGGCGTAGAGAGAGTCGTAGAGCGGTCGAAGGTACGGGGCTATCTTTTCTTCCGGCGCGCCGGGGAGAAACCCCAGGCTCTCTCCCGCCTCCACCGCCGGACGAGCCAGCACCAGCTTACGGACGATTCCCCGATGGAGGTACGACAGCCCCATTGCCACGGAGAGGAAGGTTTTGCCGGTTCCCGCCGGACCGATTGCCAGGACGATATCGTGGGCGTAGAAGGAGCGAATCAGCGTCTTCTGACCGGCGGTGCGCGGGTTGATAATCCGCCCCGCCGTAACGGTGATGTTCTCGCTGACCACTTCGTCGAAGTTCTCCTGCCGCTGTTCCGGCTCCCGCTGGTTGGCGATTGCCGCGCGGATTTCTTCTTTCCGCAGCGAATGCCCACCCTGAACGGCGCGCCCGAACTGCTCCAGCAGCTTCGTGGTGCGTTCCACCGCCTCGCGCTCCCCGGTGATGGTAAAGCGGTTGTCGCGGGCGTAGATGCTCACCGTCAGCAGCTGCTCCAGCAGCCGAAGGTTGGAGTCGCCGGGACCGCCAAGCTCGGTGTAGCGTCCCTTCAGGTCAAGGGAAAGCTTATTGGAGTACTTGTCAGGGTCTTTGTGGTTGCTAGGCAAATCACCATCCGGTGGTTAGGGCAACGCGGTGCGTTGCATCACAGTTTCGCGATAAGATCGTTAGCCGTCCTCACCCTCTGGGATGGAAGGCTACAGATACTGTACTGTTTCATTACGAGGTCGGCGTGGTGGAGGCTTTGGAGTTTCGTCTGCACGACCAACGGAAACCAGAGCCAGCAGCTCGTGGGTCTCCGGTAGCTCGATGAGTCGTTCCAGCCGCCTTTGGGCAATCAGCGGAGCCGCCAGCCAGCAGGCTCCATAGCCCAGGGCGTGTGCCATCAGCAGGAGGTTCTGAATCGCTGCGGCGCAGCTGGCAAACCAGCTCCGCCCCAGAGCAATGGGGTGTTCGGGCAGCTGTTGGGCAAGCTCTGTACGCCATCGTGATGACTGTGGTTCACCGGAGACGAAGAAGACCAGCGGTGCCTCGGTAAAGAGCAGGCTCCAGCGTTCCACCGACCGCCCCATCTTCTCGAACTCAGGGACCCGGCGGATGAGGTCGTCAACCTCTTCGCTAATGGCTGCTCCCGCCTGCTGAATGATCGCCCTATCCCGAACAACGGTGAGCTGCCAGGGCTGGCGGTTGCTCCCCGATGGTGCCCAGAGAGCCGCTTCGACCATCTTCTCTACGTCGTCGTCGGCAACCGGCTCCGCCGTGTAGCGACGGACGCTGCGCCGTTCCCGAATCATAGTCAGCAGCTCATCGGCGGTCATCACTGCGACCTCTGTTTAAACCCGATGGCGAGGACGTATGCAGTACGTCCCTACAGGCGTTCATGATTTACCTACAGCCCTACCACACCACCTGGGAAATCGTGATGATTGCCGTGTTGACGATGTCCTCGGTGGATGCCCCACGGGAGAGGTCGGCAATGGGCTTTGCCGTTCCCTGAAGGATCGGTCCGTACGCTTCGGCTCCGCCCAGCCGCTGGGTCAGCTTGTAGCCGATGTTCCCTGCGTTGAGGTCGGGGAAGATGAGAGTGTTGGCTCGCCGTGCCACCGGGGAACCGGGGGCTTTCTTTTTACCCACGGCGGGAACCAGAGCGGTGTCGAGCTGCATCTCGCCGTCAATCGTCAGCTCAGGGAACCGCTGCTGCACCTGCTCTGTTGCCGTGATGACCTTATCGGCAAGCTCGTGAGAAGCCGAGCCTTTGGTCGAGAAGGAGAGCATCGCCACAAGCGGCTCAATCCCCAGCACCCGCCGGGTGGTGGTTGCCGTGGCAATGGCGATGTCGGCAAGCTGGCTGGCATCGGGGTTCGGCATCACGGCGCAGTCACCATAGAGCATCGCCCCGTTAAAGCCAAAGCTCTCGTCCGGATGAACCATCAGAAAGCTGGAGGAGAGGGTCTTCATGCCCTCTGCCAGCCCCACGGTGTAGAGGGCGGCACGGATAACCTGCGCCGTGGCGGCAACACAGCCGCAGACGCTGGCGTCGGCATCACCAGCGGCGACCATGGCATGACCAAAGATGACGCGGTCTTTACACAGCGCAACCGCCTTCTCTAGGGTCATGTTCTTTTTATGCTTCCGCCGTTCGTAAAGCGCGGTGGCGTAAACGCCTACCTTCTCGGCGTTGGCAGGGTTGATGATGTCAGCGGGGTTAACCTCGATCCCCAGCTTTGTGGCGAGGGCGGCAATCTTCTCCTCATCGCCAATCAGGGTTACCTTGCGCGCCACCTTCTGGCGGAGTAGTTCGCGATAGGCGGTGATTACCCGTTCGTCGTCGCCTTCGGGCAGCACGAGATGGGCGGACTTTTCTCTGGCGTGGGCGGTGATTTCTTCCAGCAGGGTCATTCAGTTTCTCCGGTATGAGTAGGTTGAGGGGATTTGATATGCAGGGCTAACCTTGTGTACGTCCTCTGTGAGCAAACGTGGGAATAACCACTATCCGCCTGATTGCTCATCCGCGAAGCTGTGATGCAACGCACTGCCATCGGGCAGACCGACTTAGTTGATACGAAACGTGGGAATAACCACTATCCGTCTGATTGCTCATCCGCGAAGCTGTGATGCAACGCACTGCCATCGGGCAGACCGACTTAGTTGACACGAAACGTGGGAATAAACACTATCCGCCTGATTGCTCATCCGCGAAGCTGTGATGCAACGCACCGCGTTGCTCGTCGGCGCGGACTCCTTCAACCTCCAGCCGCAATCCCGCCGGTATTGTTAACACGGACTTCAGCCCGAGGATGTTATAGCAGATAACCGGCTCGCTCTTGCCCTTGAGCATCTGCGGAGTCAGCTTCGTGGCAAGCACGTAATCGCTGACCTCGTTGTAAAGCTCCTCGCTGACGATGATCTCTCCGCGACCGGCGACCCCCTCCAGACGGCTGGCAAGGTTGACGGTATCGCCGATGGCGGTGTAGTCGAGGCGTTCTGAAGAGCCGATGTTGCCGACGATGGCATGTCCGACGCTGAGGCCGATGCCAATCTCGACGACGGTTTTTCCTTCCTTCTCCCGCTGCTGATTGAGCAGGGCAATGTTCTCCCGCATCTCCAGAGCAGCAAGAATCGAGCGCAGGGCGTGGTCGTCCTGATCCAGCGGCGCGCCGAAGACCGCCATCACGCAGTCGCCGATGAACTTGTCCAACGTTCCGTTGTAGGCGAAGACCGACTCGGTGAGCTGCCCCAGATAGACGTTGAGCAGGGAGACAACCTCCTCCGGCTGGAGCTTCTCGGAGAGCGGGGTGAAGTCGCAGATGTCGGCGAACATAACCGAGACCTCGCGCCGTTGTCCTTTGGACTGGGCGAGATGAGCGGCGGGGTCGTCAATAATCTGATCCGCCACCTGACGACTGACATAGAGCCGGAAGGCGTTACGCAGGTACTGACTCTCCTCCAGCCGGGCTGCCATGCCGTTGACGGCACGCCCCAGGTCGCCAATCTCATCGCGCCGCTTTATCTTTATCCGATACGCCAGGTCGCCTTCACCGATGCGCTGCACACCCTTCGCGATTTTACGCAGGGGTCGGGTCATCATAATGCCGTAGAAGATCGCCAGAATCGCTGCCGCGCCGAGGGCGATCCCCGCCGTGGTGTAAACCGTTACCCGTAGTTCCTCCACGGCACGGGCGACGGGAGCCTCGGAGATGCCGACGTGGATTTCGCCAATCAGGCGGCTGCGTTCAAGGTCGGCAATCTCAATCGGTGCCGAGACATCCCGGGTCGGCTCACCCTCATACTCAAAGGAAAAGTCGGTCAGTCCGCCAGCCTCAGAGACCGTCTCCACCGGTGGCTCGTAAGGTTCGCCGATTCTGCCGTTCTCGAAGTCGGAGTGGGCGAAGACTATCCCTTCCTCGTTGACCACCATGGCGTAGAGGATGTCCGGAAGGCTGGCGGCATCCACCACGAACTGCGCCAGGCGGAGGTCGTCGAGTCGCCCCAGCTCGTCGGCGGAGTTAATCGCCAGCATCCGCGCCAGCACCTCGCCACGGAGGCGAATCTGCGAGACGGCACGGTCGCGAGCGTCTGCCTCCAGCTGCAACGCCAGCACCACGGTCAGCGCGCTGAGGAGCAGCAGAATTGCCAGGATGAGCTTGAGACGAATGGATACGCGCACGGTTGCTCCGTGAGTGGTAAGGAGGGTTGCGAATCGACTCAGCGAACCTCTATTGTATAAACACTGGCAAAAAAAAGATAGGCTTTCGCCTATAGGTTGGAGGGAGAAAGTTTATCTGTAAGATGGTATCAATGTTATTGCGAGGGCGGACACACAGGTCCGCCCCTACCAGCGTATTCTAAGCACTCTCAAGGGGTCAATGTAGGGCGGGCATTTTAATGCCCGCCGCTGCAATGTCTATCAACATCAAAACCATATTTTCGAGCGACCGACGGGAGCGGACGATCGAGTGGTGTTCTGGGCGAAGCCCAGTTTTGTGATGCAACGCACCGCGCTGCTAGGAACTGGACAGAGCGGCGATCATCGCCTGGGCGCGTTCGATGTTCGGACCCGCCTTGGGATGACCGGGCTGGTACTTCAGGCACTGCTGCCAGTAGTAGATCGCCTGCTCGTAGTCCTTGCGGGTGTAAGACTGAATGCCCTTGAGGTAGAACTCGTTGGCGACGACGGGGTCTTCCGCTGGTCCGCTGGATGAAGAAGCTGCCGTGGCGGAAGCGATGCGGTTGAGGTAGTCCCGCGCGCTGCGATTGTCCGGGTCGAGGCGCAGTGCCTGACGCAGATAGTCCTCGGCGGAGGTGTAGTCCTTGCGATCGTAGCGGGCGATGCCGTCGTTGACCAGCTCGTCGATCTGCTTGCTCAGGTAACCCCGTACCCGTGAAATAGAGCCGGGAAGCTCCAGGTCGTCGGGAGCCAGCTCCTGAGCGGTGAGGTAATGGTCGAGGGCCTCGCTGTAGCGTCCCTGACCCTCCAGGCTGGCGGCGACCCGCTTCTCCGTTGCCACCAACTCGGCGAGCCGTTCCTCGGACTGGTTCAGGTATCCTTGTGCCAGAGCGTTGGTCGGATCAATCGCCAATACTTCACCCCAGCCGATGATGGAGGCGATGTAATTCTCGGCGGCGAAGGCGGCGGCGGCTTCCTCCGATAGAAGAGCAACCTGAGCCTCCCGCTCCGCCAGCAACTCTGCCAGAGCGTTGACGGCGAACTGGAGCTTCTCCGCTGCCAGGGCGTGTTCTGGCTCAATCTCCAGAACGGCGGCAAACTCCGCCCGGGCGGCGACGTAATCCTCCACCCGCAGGTACAGTTCACCCTGCTGAAGATGCTCGTCAATCTCCTGCTCCCGCTGGAACATTACCGCGCTGTCGTAGGCGGCGGCGGCTTCGGGGAAGTCGGGGTTCCAGATCAGGGCTTTATCGAAGGCGGATGCCGCCTCGGCGTAGTTCTCCCGCGCCTGATAATCCTGCCCCTCTTCGTAGAAGGCACGGCTGGTGGTGAGGATGCGCTCCTCAAGCTGCGCCAGATAGTCGTTGAGGTTCTGTCCATGCTCGGTAACGAAGGCGAAGTCGTAACCCAGTGCGGCACGGTAGCTGTTGCCGAGGTCGCCATGACCGGAGTAAGCAAAGTCCAGGGTGATACCGACGATGGTCAGACCCAGTCCGGCGGAGAGACCGTCTAGCTTACCGCCGTGGTCGTTAAAGCCGTAGGTATAGCCCAGCCGCAGGGCCGCCGTATTGAAGAGAACGTACTCTGCCCCAAAGTGTCCGAAGATGGTGTCCTCGGCGTCGTCGAGGTGATACTCGGCATCGAGATTGATGTTGAGGTCGCTTTCGAGGAAGCGCAGGTTCACGCCACCGACGATGGTCGAGGGCAGGGCGGTCTCTTCCTTAATGAAGGTCAGCGGCGTACCGAAGTTCCGCCCGGCAACGCCAACGCCCAGCCAGTTTAGCGGGCGATACTGCACGCCGAGGTCAAAGGCGACCCCGGTGGCACTGTACTCGTCGAGCTTCTGATAAACCACTCCGGCGGTGAGACCCGCCGTCAGTCCGTCAATAATCTCTCGCGAGTAACCGACCTCTCCCGCCAGACTCATCGCACCGAAGGTTCCCTCCGGATTCTGAGAGTCGTCGATGCGCCGCTCGAACCCGCCCATCGTTGGATAAGTGAAACCCAGGGAGAAAATCACCAGGTCGTTGATCGGCAGGCAGCCCGCCAGGTAGCCGTAACCAGCGTCCCCCAGCCAACTGTTGTACGAGGCACTCATCACCGGGTCGAGGCGGCTCCCCAGTCCGGCGGGATTGAAATGGAGCGCGCTCAGCACACCGTCCTCACCAACACCAGTGGAACCCATCGCCGCGGCACGGACATCCCCCGGCAGGAGCAGGAAGCTGGCACCGGAGTTATCCGCCAGCACGGGGGTGAGCAGGCTCAGGGTCAACAGAAGAGCGATCAAGCGAGACGAAGAGGTCATCTAAAGCCCCTTATTCAGGTGGTGAGCGGGTTCAAATCGGTATAAAGACGAGAATGTTGAGAAGAATGAAAGCAGTAGCGTCAACTCCCCATGCAGGGCGAACACAAGGTTCGCCCCTACTGTTCCTCCCCCAGAGGAGAGCGTAGCGGCAATGGAGCGCGCTGCTAGCGAACGATGGCGAGTTTTTTGACGACGACTCCGGTACGGTTACTTCCGTTGGTTTCAGTGGCGTAGATGCGGAAGAGATACACATCGGAGCCTACGCCGGAGAGGTTCCATTCGAACTCGACGGCTTCGCCGGAGATAGCGGTGGTGGAATCGTGATGCACCTGTCGTCCTGCCAGATCATAGACGAAAAGCTCGACCTTGCCGTCACCGCCGAGGGTGCATTTGAAGTGGGCGGTGTCGGTGGTAGCGGGGTTTGGCCAGGCGTAAACCGAGTCTTCTTCCAGGAAACCACCCTCGGTCTCGACGTTGATGACCTTGTACTGGGAGAAGTTGTCGGCGGAGTCGGCGGCGTGAAGGTAGATCTGGTGGGTTGAGCCTAAGCTCCAGCCGCTGGCATCGATCAGAGCAAGGAGGTCTTCGGTGGGGCTGTCGAAGGAACCGTCGGTGGCACTGACGGCGGTTCCCTCCCAGTCGTCGCCGATATTGTCGATGAAGTATTCGGCATAGGTGATGTCAGAGTCGCCGTAGTCCACATCGGAGACCTGCCCGGTGAGGGTAAGCTGCGCCTGACCGAAAGTGGGGTTGGGCGTTACCTCGGCTTCGGTAATGACCGGAGCCGAATCGTCGGCGGAGCCGCTGGTCTCAAACTGGAAGCTGTAGAGTCCGGGGCTTTCGCCGTTTTGATCGCCCAGGAGGGTTCCGCCAGCATCCCGAATATCGCCCTGTAGAAGAACGGTAACGGTGGAGTAGGAATAGAAGTCGTTGTTGGGGTCAATCCGGAAGGCGTTATCGCCGTGATTGTAGGTTCCCTGCCAATCCACCGGGTCGCCACCATCCCTGACCACAATGGTCTGTGGGTTAAGGGTGCTGGGATCCATCTCTTTATTGAAGAAGATAACGATGTTGACGTTGGTGGGGACATCGGTGTCGTTGCGTTCGGGAATGGTGCCAATGACGCGGGGGTCTTCTTCAAACTCGTGGTAGGTCAGGGTGAAGCGATTGAGGATATTCTGCTGCCAGGGATTGAAGCTGTCAGGAAGGTTGAAGACGATCAGGTACTGTACATACTGGCGACCATCGTAGAGTCCAGCAAGGTCAGACAGGTCGTTGTAATTCGTTACAAAATCGCAATCCTCCCAGGCATCGGCATCGGACATATCGGCACTGTCAGCACTACGCAGCTTGATTGATGAGGAGCCTTCCTCGTAGTCGTAGTCGAGGAGGAGACTATCGAAGGTGGTTGGACCACCGCAGTCGTAAACGGAGCTTTCGAGCCAGCCAGTCTCAATAGGATAGGACATTGACAGGATGCCATCGTTACCGCGGGTTCCGGCGAAGTATCCCAGACCAAAGGCGTCTTGCAAAACAGCGGGTGCGGTGTCGAAGTTCGCCAGTCGAATCGGGTTTGCCCAGGTTGTACCCTCGGCATCCAAACAGGGCTTGAGCCAGCGGTCGGTTCCATCGGAGTAGCTTACCCAGGGTCTGCCGTAGTCGCTGACGTTAAGGTCGTAGATCGTAGTCATGTTGGCATCGGAGATCCGCTGGGAGGTACTCGGACTGTTGTAGTTAACCCGACAGAGATTGGTGCTGTTTGCGCCCAGGAAGATGTAGTTACTGGGACTCTGGTAGTCGGCAAAGCGGACGTAGTTGCCGGGATCAACATAGTCAGTATGCCACTGGTTCCAGCCACCGGAACCGGAGGCATCAGCGGTGTAGTAGGGGCGGTCGTTACCGGCACCGTTATCCAGTCCAAGGAACAAAACACTTGAGGATACCCCGGTCTCCCAGAGTTCGAAGTAGTCGGTAACGGTCGGAAGAGCATTAGTAACCCTTGTCCAGTCAGAGCCGTTGTACCGGTAAAGGGCACCTCCGGTAGTTCCCTGATCTGAATAGGAGAACAGCTCGGAACCGTTGCTGGTAACAAAGAAGGTCGCGGCGTTGACAATATCGCCGACCGCCAGATCGCTGTATTCAGCGGTTCCCCAGGTTCCTGGTAAGGAGCTAAGCCGATGAACCGTAATGCGTTTGGGTACTGTTTCTTTGAAACTCAAAACCAACAACCCCGTCCCCGTTGAATCGGGGCTTAATGCCCAGACCGAGGCACTATCAATGCTATCGTTGCTGTTCTCTGTCCAGCTTGCGCCACCGTCGGTAGTGTACCAAAAAGCGGGATGATCGCTATCTGTACGCCCACCGAGAATCACCGCCGAGCCATCTGTTGTCGTAAGCACTGTGCCGCAGGTGATCTCCGCGATGGTACCGGGGAGGTTGGTTATCGAGTGGAGGCTGCGCGACCAATCCGGACCGTCGAGGAGGATGGAGCTGTCGGTACTGTCGCCCCAGAGGCGGCGAGTGGCAACGCCGCTTTGCGCAAAATAGCTACCATCATGATAGCCCATGTCTCCTTCGTGGTCAGAATCCCAGTAGTTCTGCGTCCAGTCATCGGCAAGGGAAGCGGATACGACCAGAGTAAGCAGGAACAGGATAGTCAGCAGTCTGCGCATCGTCATCTCCTGGGAGCTTTATACAGAAAGACACTCAACAACTTGAGTTTACTACAAAGATATATTTTTTACCAGCGATATAGACAAAGGGCAGCCACAGGGGGCTGCCCCTACAATCGTTCTCGATCGTTATCTACTGATGATAGCTCTCCGGGTAATCGCCTCGCCTGCTGCCTCTAGCCGGAGGAGATAAACCCCCGTCGCGGCGACTGAGCTATCCCAGATTACAGAATGCCGTCCGGCGGTCTGCTCGCCAGAGATCAGTGTCTCTACCAGGCGACCAGAGAGATCGTAAACGCTCAGGCTAACTGCGCCTTTGGCAGCTAGCTCGTAGCTAATCGTTAAGCTGCTAGATGCGGGATTGGGGTAAGGATCGCTCAGGGTCAGTTCGCTCGCTGCTCCCGGAACGACAACCTCACTTGGTCCAAAGCGGCTGACGGTGCCATCAAGCTCCGTAATTTCAAGATAATAGGCGTATTCCACGCCCGCCGAACCGGAGACATCGAGCCAGCTTGTCGCCGAGCCAGTCAACGCACCACTCAGATCAACTGTATCATTTTGGGACACTGACCCATTTTGGGTCAGTCCACGCAGGACGCTGACGGTCGCTGGCTCATCACCGACAATTGACCAGATCAGCAGCACGCCCTCGTCAGTAGGCTGGGCAGAGAGGTCAACCGATTCTACCGCTACACCACCATTCCAGTAAGCGTACTTCAGGTCCCTATTGTGTCCATCATGATACGAGATGTGGGGGTTGCCTGTGGAATCCAACGCCAGAGAGCTATATGATCCAGCCTGAGGGTCTGTATCTACCATGGATAGCTGCCAGCCGGAGCCATCCTTTCGAGCGTACCTCAGACCATTGTTTTGGTTGTCATAATACCAATAGTAAGAGATGTGGGGGTTACCGGAGGAGTCCAATGCCAAGGGGTTTTGATATGCACCACAAACATCACCATTACCACCGTCAACCAGTTCAACCTGCCAGGCAGAGCCGTCCCAATAGGCGTATTTCATGTAATAAACACCGTTGACATGATATGCGATATGAGGGTAATCAGAGGAGTCCAGTACCAAAGAGTTCCCCCAGCCTGCATCTACTGCTGAATCCACAGTTGCTATCTGCCAGGCAGAACCATCCCGGTGAGCATACTTCAGAGCACCATTGGTGTGGTCGTAATAGGCGATATGGGCGTTGTCAGATAAATCCAGACCTAAAGAGACAAAGTCTCCAACCCATCCTGTTGAATCTACCGTCTCGATCTGCCAGGCGGAGCCATCCCAATAGGTATACTTGAGGTCATGGTTAACGTACTCGTTGTAGGAAATATGGGGATTGCCGGAAGAATCCAGCTCAAGGGAGGAGTAAGCACCAACTGGTCCAGTCGAGTCCACAGTTTCTATCTGCCAGGCAGAACCATCCCAGTGGGCATACTTCAGGGACTGATTGTCGTAATCACGGTACGAGATATGAGGATTACCGGATGCATCTAGTTCCAGAGAGCTTTGTCCACCAACTTTTCCCTCAGAGTCAACTGTTTCGATTTGCCAGGCAGAACCATCCCAGCGGGCGTACTTCAGGTCGTAAACATCAAGTTTGGCGTAATAGGAGATATGGGGGTAACCGGAGGAATCCAGCACCGTAGAGGTGTAAAAGCCAACCTGAACAGCCGCTGTATCGTCCACAACCTCAGTAATCCACTCACCCGCAGTAACCACACCAGCCATCACGAAGAGAATCAAAAACAATCCCGTTAGCCTGCGCATTGTTGCCTCCTGTTTATGTAGTTATATTAACCACCCGTAAAATTGAGTTTACTACAAAGAGCACATAATTGCCAGTTTATTTCCAGGATTCAGGTCGCGCGTCCAGCTAGCATTTGACAAAGAGCAGAAGGGAGGATTTGCGTCAGCCGACCTCTTCAACTCTTCTTCCTGTGCATGTCAACCAAATGAACGGGTGTATGACGCATCTCTATCCTCCCGACCGTTGAGTTGCGCTTACCGGTTGAATCTACATCGAATGAGGGTAGCAAAAAGCGGAGGAACCTGGAAATCCCTCCGCAGGTAATGCTCAGTGCTGTTATTCCAGGGAGTGGTTTAGCTCTTTCGCTTCTTCAACAGCCAGAAGAGCAGCAGGCTCACTCCCAGTACCGCCAGGATGCCGACGACTCCCGCGAGAATACCTGACAGCGGTGTGCCTTCGCCAGTGAAGTCATAGTCCGGCCAGGGGGAGTCCACCACAGTGGTGTCATCAACAGCCTCCTCGGATTCCTCGGCACCGACCTCCACCGATGCCTCAAGACCGTCGGGGAAGCCGCTTGCCAGCGGGCTTAGGATGGCGAAGAGCAGTGCCAGACCTCCCAAAATCAGCAGACCAATGGTTGTCTTCTTCATCCCAGCTCACCCCCCTCAAGCTTCGGCTCCAGCAGTCTGGAACCAGCCAGTACGCCAATAACGAGGGCGGTGATGACTCCCTCGCCGAGACCGATCAGGGCGTGGTAGCTAATCATCAGACCGAGAAGGGTTCCGGGAGGGTAGGGCAGGGAGAGGGCGAGAGCCAGTCCGGTTACCGCCGAGGCGACCACGGTGGCTCCGAATCCGGCGATGAAAGCGGCAATCCAGCGTCGGGTACCGGTTGGCTTACTGCCACCGACCAGACGATAGAGGGCGTAACCGCCGTAGGAACCGATCAGGGCCATCGAGATGGTGTTCAACCCCAGAGCGGTGATGCCGCCGTCTCCGAAGAGGAGGGACTGAATCAGCAGGACGACAAAGATGACCACGGCACCCAATGAGGGACCGAGGACAATCGCCGCCAATGCTCCGCCAACCAGATGACCGAAGACACCGGCAAGCAGCGGGAAGGT
>JAIOSI010000083.1 GCA_021107695.1 bacterium | reverse complement strand
CTTTGCAAACCGCCTCAATTCCATTGATACCGTCCACCATAAGCTCGTAGTCGGTCATTGAAAAGTTTGGCTGGAGCCACATCATCAGAACCGTGCGGTCGGGACTGTAAATGTAGCGGTCGCCCAGAGACAGTTCCCGCACCGCCAGCTTCACCTGCTCACCGACCGAGGTATCGTCTCGATTCAGGGCGTGTCCGGCAAGACGGCTGGCAAAGCGGTGGAGACCGGCAATACTGGCAATCGCCTCATTCTCTCGTTCCTGGTCCTCCACTCCTCCACCGATGTAGGTTTCCTCAAGGGAGTTGTTCAGCTCGACCATCACCTCGTCCAGCTTCGTAGTGGCAAAGGAAGGCCGCAGCTTCTCCAGATCGGATGCTTTGGCGAGCATCAATCCGTGTTGGGCGATGTACTCATCATCGAGGCGATAGTTGACCCAGCCGACGTACTCATCGAGCGCGTCCAGACGGGGTGCCAGCCGCTCGGCGAACTCGCCCAGCTGCTCAGGATTCTCTCCCTGTACGACCACGATAACCATGTCGGAGGAGTCGAACTCGTCCATGATGTCCAGGTAGGCCTTCACCTGGGGATGTTCTTCGGGCATGGTGTCGGTCAGGTGCGAGCGGAATTGCAGGTTCCCTGCCAGGTATCCGCCCACCAGGGTCAGCAACACAGCGACTATGACGATCCACCAGCGTCGGCGGTAAATAAATCCGCCCAGTGCACCAGGCCAGTCCTTCATGATTTTTACCTCTGGCAGTGCCAAGCACTGCGCCTCAGTTTCGCGAATAATCTATAACAACAGGTGAAGATTCAAGTTGCAGGTACAGTTTTTAAGGATAACAAGAAATAGAGCGTGTTCAGCTAATATAGGGCAAAAAGGAATGGGGGTGGGGTTCTTGTGAGCGGCGGTTATAGATGCCGACAGTTCAATGTTCCTTTCGTCGGCAGATCAATCCACCCAACTGGTGGGTGGGTGTGGACACCCGCCCTGCAACATCTTGTGAAGATCGGAGCGACCAGCGGGAGCGGTAAGGCGTGGGAATGAACGTTAACTATACTCAAATGCTTAGTCGCGAGGCTGTGTGCAGCTTCAAGCTGCCTATTCTTTCTCTTCGGTTTCGCCACGGTTGCTCTTAGCTCCGGCGATGACCTCCTCCAACAGACCCAGGTACTCGGTGAAGTCCCGTCGTCCGGCAAGGGTTGCCCGATAGGTGGTGCGGGAGATTCGCTTCACAAACTCCTTTTTCACCGTGAGGTAGCCAGCCTCCTCCAGCTTGCGCAGGTGCAGGGAGAGGTTGCCCTTTGTCAGCTTGAGCAGCCGCACCAGCTCGGTGAACTCCACGTCATCGCTGCGCGCGGTGAGGATGCTCATTATCCCCAGCCGCGCCCGCTCGTGGAGGAGCCGGGATAGCTCAAAAACCTTGGCGTGAGCATCCATTAGCCCCGCTCCTTCCTCCGCCAGGGAAGCAGCAGAAGCAACCCCATTGCTGCAAAGACCACTGCCAGCTTGTAGAAGGGATATTCAGGCAGCCAGAAGGTGGCGGGAATCCCCAGCACAATCGCTGCTAGTCCAGAAGGGGTCATGTTCCATAGCGGAACGTATTGAAAGTAACCGGAAACAAAGAGTCCACCCATGCCTACGGAGAGGAAACCAGCGATACGCCATGACTCTCCGGCTGCGGAGAATCCAAAGCAGCCAACCAGAATAATCGCTGCCCAGGGAACCATGACAGCCATGAATCCCCGTCGATAAAAAGATACGACGATTTTCCAGAAGTCCTCGCCCTGGCGACGGCTCTGTCTGGTGAACAACATAAACTTGAAAATCCCCAGAATCACAGTAGCCAATAACCCAACGCCCCAAACAAAGGTGTTTTTAGCAAGTCCAACGATGGTTACGGCTCCGTAATCTAGAATCAGTTGTATTCCTGCCATCGTCAGGGCAGAAAGGAAAAAGAGGATGGAAAAACCAGGCAGTGCATTGGAGATAATCCGAGAAAAGACCTCGCCAATGCGATTCTGATTGACAAGATTGCGAATCTGCTTAACATCTTCCAGAGCCTTTTCGAGCTGCTCCGGCGGTATTGAGTGTTTGCTTTCCATTGTATCCTCCGCTGGTTTCTTTCGGGGCTTTCTTGCAGACCAGTTTGTATCACTAACCACGGGTAAATATAGTCCCTCCGATAACCCTTGTCAAGACCCCAATGGTAAAAAACACAAAAAAACCAAGCTCCGGCGGGGAACTCGGTTTACTGTAGTAAATGCGCGGCAACAAAGTAGAGCGGATACAATTACTTCTTTTTCAGCTCTTCCTGTCTCTCCCTATCTTCTTCGGTCTCCTCAAAGACCAATATCGCTCCACAGTTTTCGCAATACTCTATCTGCTTTGCCTGGCGAACCCGCATCCGCTTGGAGCTGGGAACGGCGACAAAACATGCCTGACAGACCCCGTTGACCATCTTTGCCAGGGCGTTGTCGTTATGGCGCTTATAAAACCGCTCGTAATGGGTCAGCAGATCACGCCGAATCTGCTTCTTTGTCTTGCCCTTGCTCTCGGAGATTAGCTCTAACTCCTTGGTAATACAGTGAATGTCATCATCGGAAAGTCCATCGCTGCGCAGATCCTCCATGGCGTCACTGAGGCGATTGAGCAGACGCTCGACTTCTTGCAGCTTACTAACCAAGCGTAGTTGTTCCTTCACGGTTCCCCTTTTGTTCTGTTAATCCTTTCGACTCAATTCATTCTACTGGCTAACTAAGAGAAAATCAACCATCATCTGCTGTTGACAGCCTCTGTTTTTTAGGCTACCTTAGCGACGGAGCGTTTGACAGGTAGGTGTGTATTATCCGGGGCGGCTTTGCCTCTCGGAGTCGGTTTTTGATTAACATTCAGGAGGAGTTATGCGTAAGCTAACTATTACACTTATGGTTCTGCTGCCTGTGGTTTCAATGGCAACCTTGACAACGAGCCTGGTGAATCCGCTGGTAGGTGACTATCCGCCGATAATGGGCAACTTTGCGCCTCTTGACGGCATTTACGGTGAGATACCGTTTATCATTGCTACTGGTAGCACGATGTTCACCGGTGCTGCCTGGTACGGCAACCTTGATGGCAATTCGAATCCCTACCCGGGTAACGACCTGCCGCTTAAGCTCGTCGAGCATTGCATCAACTATTTGCTCAGCGATGGTAATTACGATGGAATTAACGATCCTGTAACTACCGCCAATATAGGTTGTATCGGAGATTTCGATGGTGATGAGCTATCTGGTCTGCAGACTCATTTTGATGGTACAGATACACAGTTCAACCAGAATTACATGGCGTTTGTCGAGGGAAATCTAAACAGTCTGGGCAACAGTTATACTCTTACCCAGATTGATAACTCTACGGCTCTCAACGTCGGTAGCACCCTCAACTACGACCTGCTGATGATCGGCGAAAACTGGGATGCCGGATTCCTCTCCGGACACAACAACTATCTCCACTCTCGGGCTGAGTTCAACAGCTACCTGACTAACGGTGGCAAGGTAATCATTGCTGGTACAAAGGAAATCTCTGGTACCGGCAATAACTACCTGGTCTTCCTGCCCAAAGATGAAATCAGTATGCAAAGAATCTTTGGTGGTCTTGATGAGTTCCCCCTCCCCCCGGTGGATCCAAGTCACCCGATAACGTTCGGCATTGATAGCGAGGAATGGGACTATACAGCCGAGGTGATTAGCCGGATTAACTACATTGATACGGAGGAATACTACAAGGTCTTCCCCGTCTGGTCCGGTCAGTGTTACCTCGTGGTTGGAGCGGAGTTCTGGGCTATCGAAGAAGCCACCTGGGGGCAAATCAAGGCACTTGATTTTTAGTCCTGACCCCAAAGTGCATCAAAAGATAATAACGAAGGGCAACCCGCAGGGGTTGCCCTTCGTCAGAAATACCTCTGTTCTGCTCTTAGAAAGCCGCCTTGATCTCACCCCAGGTGGCTTCCTCGACGGCAGGATACCCGTACATGATGAAGCCGATGTCTCTAGAATCCCAACCGAGGGTGCTGCCGGTAACCCAGTCAGGATAGCCGAAGTAGCCAGAGCTGAAGTAGACTTCGGAACCTGTAGCGTTGGGAGCCAGCATCATGGCGGTCTGGGGCGGGAATGCTAGATAGGGCCAGATGCTGAACCAGTAGTCGCCAGCAGTCAGAAAGATAGGACCAAAGCCCTCGACGACGATGTGATCAACCCAGCTGTCGCCGTTGTCAACAACAGTGGTGGAGGAGGTGATGTCAGCCCAGTCAACGTGAACGACGTGAAGCGGGTAGCCAGGAGGATTCGCCGGAGCACCACTGTCATCGGCAAAGACTTCGACATCAAAGCCAGCCCAGTCGGTATGGCTACCGTTCCACTCGCCACCGAGGAACTCAACGCCACCGAAGTATTCGTCGGAAGCGAGGGTGAAGTCATCGGCAATACGACTGTCGAGACCAAAACCAGGGTCATACTGAGCAGAGCCGATGTTGACGTAGGTGCTGCCGTCCATGGGGACACCGTTGTCATAGATGCTGGCACCAAAGCCAGTACCAACGAACGGGCTGAGGACGATACCAGCGGCACCTTCGGGAGCCACCAGCGTCGGGGTAGTCGCGAAAGCGACAATCACGCCCAGCAGCAGGAAAAGAATCGTTTTCTTCATTAGCTTCTCCTTATGTCTTTACAAAGTTTTCGGATTGGTGAGACTTACCTAAACACCACCATAGTAAAGGTGTACTAAAAAGACTCTTCTGTCAAGGGCAATTGCTATTGAGCTGGCATACAATAAGGGCAGACATCAATTCCTGGGGAATCGATCTGCCCTTACAAACATCGCAACTGCGTAGAAATGCTCCCCCTCCCTTTTGTGGGAAGGATTGATCAAGGAGGGGAGCTTTCTTGTGCAATGACAAAAACTGCGGCGGGCATTTTTGCCGATGAGGCAATGCCCGCCGTACATAGACCTCGCAAGAAACAGCATCATCGCCAGTAAACAGTTACGTCAGCTCGGCTTATAGCAAGCTATTCAGCAGATAGAACAGCACCGCCAGGACAAAGGTTCCCTGGAAGAGCAGCCGCAACAAGCCCACCGGCAGGCTGAAGTCCTTATTCTCCATCTCTTTTAGCTGGGCAGTGGCTTCTTCGGTCTCCTTACCACCGAACTCTGCCAGAAACGCCACCCGCCGCAGGCGGAAGGCGTAGGCAATCCCCACCACCAGAGAGATGAAGAAAAGGATCTGAGTAACAATCACCAACGCCGGAGCCATCCCAAAGCTCAAACCAACCGTGCTGAAGAAGACAATGGCGTTGATAATCAGCAGGAAGTACGCCAGGCGCACCTCCGCCCGATAAGCCTCTCGGCTCGCCCGTACAATGGGGTCGTTTTCAGACATTTTTTCTCCTTGTGTTCCTGGGTTATTGTCTATGCTACGTTCATAGCCCCCTACTAGTTGCTTAACCCCTTCTCCTTCCCCCCTCTGAGGGGGAGGTCGGGATGGGAGGCGGATTTACAAAGGATGTGCATCACGCTGCCTAGTGGATACTCTCAATCACCTCGCTGGAAACATGAGCCAGCATCAGCCAGGTCGAGCCGAGGAGTCCCTGTGCGTGGGCGACACGGATACACTCGGCATAGCCGTTGAGAGCCTGCTGACGGAAGGCGAAGGACAGCTCTCTGCCTTCTCTTGTAACGGTCTCCAGGCTGGCGAGGCTATCCCCCAGCCCCCGGAAGGGCAGCGTCAGGCGCAGTGCCTTCCACGCTGACTCGGCAACATTGCCAGTCTCGTAGAGCAGCCGCAGCAGCGGCTCGCCCTCAATTTTATCTCTGCTCTGGCGAAGGATCTCTGCCGACAGACTCACCAAAACCTGCAAGGCTTGCTGAGTTCCGCGCAGGGCGGCGACATCGCCAACCGGGGAAATCTGTCCACAGACCCTTCCCGCCAGCCGGATAACCTGGGCGGCGGCGGTGTAAGAATCTGGCTCTTCCGCCAGCCAGTCAAGAGCGGCGATCAGGGCCAACCCGGGGTCAAGCTCTGCCAGCCAGCGTAGTCCGGTGTAGCTGTGCGGTTCTCCGTCCCCAACCTCCAGCTTATCGATGGAAAGCCCCCGTCCCAGCTCCGACCAGTCAAAGTCGCTCAAATCATCAACGTAGAGACAACTCCCGCTGAGATGATTATCCTGCCAGCGCAGGGCGAAGGCAAAGCCGCCCTCCTCGGTCTCACTGAAGCGGAGCATCGCCACATCGCTCGCCTCGGACTGGGCGGCGTAGGTGATTAGCTCGCCCAGCCCCCGTGGTCCGGACAGAGGGGCGAGCAGTTCGCCAAAGAGGGTCGGCTCGTTAAACCGCCAACCTTCGGGATTCCCCAGACCGGAAGCAAACTCCCCGGCAACCTCCTCAGCGGTCAGGGGGTAGTCCACCGGCAGGGTGGGCTGATAAACCACCGTCGGCGCGGCAATCGCCCCGATAGCAAGAAGTGTTAGAAGGAGTAATGAGCGAGTTTTCATCTAATCTACTGGTATATACCTATGCAAAAATCGAAGATATTGGTTTTATCCCTCACCCCTCTCCACTCCCCAAAGGGGGGAGTGGGAAAGGCTACTATCTGGAAATATCAAGTTGTTTGATCAGGCGGTTGAGATAGCTCCGCTGGATACCCAGGTCTTTGGCGGTGCTGGTTTGATTGCCGCCGTGGTTGGCAAGCTCTCTGGCGATGAACCAGCGTTTGAAGTTACGCTGCGCCTCGGCAAGGGTCTGTCCGACGACGGAGATTTCGACCTCTTCCCCCCGGATGTGTCGGGTCAGCATCTCTACCTCCAGCATCTCACCCTCGCCAAGGACAACGGCACGCTCGATGGCGTTCTCCAGCTCGCGGATGTTACCCGGCCATTCGTAGCCAGAGAGGATTTCCAGAGCAGCGGGACTGACCGAGAGCATCCGCTTGTTGGTCTCTCTGGAGAAGCGGGTTAGAAAATGCTCGACCAGAGCCAGCAGGTCTTCCCTGCGTTCGCGGAGCGGCGGAAGCTCGACCACCACTACGCTGAGTCGATAGTAGAGGTCTTCGCGGAAGCTGCCCTCCTGAATTGCCTGCTCCAGGTTTCGATTCGTGGCGGCGATAACCCGGAGATTGACCTGTTCGGTGCGGTTGGAACCGAGGGGTTCGAACTCCTGCTCCTGAAGCACCCGGAGCAGCTTGGTCTGGAGTCGAGGGCTGATGTCGCCGATCTCGTCGAGGAAGATGGTGCCGCCGTCGGCGGACTTAAAGCGTCCCTCCTTGTTCGCCGTCGCCCCGGTAAAGGCTCCCTTCACATGACCGAAGAGTTCGCTCTCCAGCAGCTCTTCGGAGAGGTTAGCGCAGTTTACCGTAACCAGACAGCGGTTGTAGCGGCTACTCGCTTCGTAGATTGCCCGGGCAATCATCCCCTTGCCGGTTCCGGTTTCGCCGCGCAGCAGCACCGTGGTCTTGGCGTTGGCGACCTTCTCCACGACCTCGAAGATTTCCTGCAGTCCACCGTTGCGACCGATGAGGATGTTCTTATTAGTCATCTGTCGGCGAAGCTCTTCAAGCTCTTCCTTACGGCGACGGCGGTTATCAGCCTGTTGAAGGGCGTGAGCTGCCTGCACGGCGATGGTCTCCAGAAAACGCAGGTCTTCGCTACTGAAGTCCTCGCCACCCTCCTTATTAAGGGCCTGCACCGCGCCGATGACCTGCTCATCAACCAGCAACGGCACACAGAGCAGATTCTCCGTCCGCTGGTCGGTTATTCTGTCCACGCCGGAAAAGTGGCGTGGGTCGGCACTTGCCGTGGGCAGGTTAAGGGCCTTGCGGTTCTTCACAACCCAGCCTGCCACCGAGCCTTCCACCGGAACCCGTGCCAGGATGGCTTTATCGCTAGCGGGACCGGTGGCGATGGCAAAGCGCATATGTTCCCGATCCGGCTCCATCAAAAGGATAGAAGCTGCTCTGGCACCGATTACCTCCTGAGCCGAGGTGATGATCGCCCGGAGGATATGCTTCTCCTCCTTGGCTCCGGCGATGGCGGTGGTGGCGGCGAGAAATCTTTCCAGCTGTTTTGTTGACATTTTGCTCTGTCCGGGGGTTGTTGTCGTATGTGGGAAAGTGTTGCTATGGCAGATTTGGAGGTGTAGGGATGTATTGCAACACATTCCTGCAAAACCTGACGCGTATCCAAATCTCTCACGATCCATATAATTCTCAGCAAAGCCTCCCCCACAGTACACTAAAAGATACTTCTCGTCAAGAAACTTGATTTTTGCCTGGCTAGTTCCGGTTGGGGGGAAGTCGTAGCGACCTCGCAACTCATAGCTCTCTTGACAGAGAGGCCGCATTTGCGTATATTCGCACCCGCTGAGTAAGGTCAATCAAACGGAGGTCCCCTTGTCCAAGCGAAACAATTGTGAAGAGCTGGCTCAACTGTTCAAGGCACTGGGGCATCCGACCCGGCTGCGCATTATCCATCTCCTCTCCGAGGCTCTGGATAACAACACCTGCGTTGAGGACATCCGCTTCGAGCTGGAGCTAAAGCAGCCGAACATCTCTCAGCACCTTGCCATTCTGCGTAACGAGAAGATCGTCCGCTTCCGCCGGGACGGCAATCGCATCTGCTACGCCCTGGCGAATAAAGACCTGCTCAAGGCGATTGCCTATCTGGGTACTTGCACAGGCTATAAAGAAAACAGCGAGGAAACCAATGCCGAGTAGGACTGCTGACGTTGTGGTGTATCGGGAGACCTCGATTTCGAAGGTCGCCTTTTTCACCACCCTGCTGATTGCCCTGGTCGCAATCATTGCCCTGGTCATTGCTCTGGATAACCTGGACACGACGGCGGGACAGGCGTACTTCTGGATAATCGCCGGTTCTGCCTCAGTAGCGTTCTTCCTCGGTCTCTGCATGACCCAGCTTACGGTAACGGTTACCCAGCAGCGGCTAATTCTGACCTTCGGCATCTTCCGCAAGGTTATCCCCCGGCAAGCCCTGGAGTTTGCCGAGCCGACCCAGATTCAGATGTCGGTTTACTGGGGGCAGGGCATTCGCAAGGGACGAGACCGTAGCTGGGGTTGGATAACCTCCGCCGGGAAGGGTCTGCGGGTAACGGTTCATCGAGAGGACGAAAAGAAGCCGCTGGTGCTGGTCTTCAACAGCCGCCATCCGCTGCGGCTGACTAATATCCTCGACATCCCCCACATTGAAGAGGAAGAACCGGAGGCTGCCGAAGAGGTCGTTGAGGATTTTGTCAACGAAGAATCCGGAACAGAACCGATTCAGCCCGATGCCGTTT
>JAIOSI010000032.1 GCA_021107695.1 bacterium | reverse complement strand
GTCAAACGACTATCAGCCAAATCGCGGAGCTGTGATGCAACGCACCGCGTTGCCTACTCTGGATACGTGATGTTCAGGTCGCGCACCGCCTGAGCTTCGTCCACCCGGCGGGTCGGGGCGTTAAAGGGCGCATTGTGCAGCAGCTCCGGCTCGGTCTTCGCCTCTTCGAGGATCGTCCGCAGCACCTCGGCAAACGCCTCCAGGGTCTCGCGGGACTCCGTCTCCGTCGGCTCGATCATCAGGGCTTCGGGAACGATCAACGGGAAGTAGTTCGTCGGCGGGTGGAAGCCGTGGTCTATCAGTCGTTTGGAGATGTCCAGCGTTGCCACTCCCAGCTCCTCCTTCACCTGGCTGGCGGAAAGAACGAACTCGTGCATGCAGGTGCGGTCGAAGGGTAGGTAGAGCATCTCCTTCAGCAGGACCATCAGGTAGTTCGCATTGAGGACGGCGAACTCGCTGACCCGGCGCAGTCCTGCAAGCCCCAAATGACGGATGTAAACCCAGGCGCGGAGATTGACGAGGAAATGCCCCCAGAAGGCACTCAGTTTACCGATGGAGTCGGGACGGTCGAACTCCAGCCGATAGCCGTTGTCGTCAGCCTCGATGGTCGGGCGGGGGAGGTACTTTGCCAGATGCTCCCTGACCCCCACCGGTCCGGCACCGGGACCACCGCCGCCGTGAGGCGTACCGAAGGTCTTGTGCAGGTTGAGGTGGACGGCATCGAAGCCCATATCGCCGGGGCGCAGCCGACCGAGGATGGCGTTGAGGTTCGCTCCGTCGTAGTAGAGCTGACCGCCGACGGAATGCACCAGCCGGGCGACCTCAAGGATGTTCTCCTCGAAGAGTCCCAGGGTGTTGGGATTGGTCAGCATAAACGCCGCCACATCCTCGGAGAGTTTCGCCTTCAGGTCGTCGAGGTCAACGTTGCCCCGCTCGTCGCTCTTCACGACAACGACCTCATAGCTGCACATCGTTGCCGAGGCGGGATTCGTACCGTGGGCGGAGTCGGCGACCAGCAGGATCTTCCGGGGATTTCCTTTAGCCTGATGGTAGGCGCGGATCATCTTGATCGCAGTGAACTCACCCTGCGCCCCGGCTGCGGGCTGGAGGGTGAAGCAATCCATCCCGGTAAGCTCGCCGAGGTCATGCTCCAGCTCACTAAGCAGCTTCAGGGCTGGCTGGAGCTGTTTGGCTGGCAGGAAGGGGTGCAGGCGGTTGACTCCGGGAAGAGCCGCCGCCAGATCGGCAATCCGGGGATTGTACTTCATCGTGCAGGAGCCGAGGGGGTAGAAGCCCTTCTCGATGCAGTGGTTGAGGTCGGAGAGCCGGACGTAGTGCCGTGCCAGCGTGGGCAGGTCAACCTCCGGCAGAGCGGGGGCTTTCTCTCGACGCAGCGAGGCTGGCAGCAGCTCGTCCAGAGGCTTCGCAGGCACCGTGGGTTGTGGAGGCAGATAGCCCCGTCGTCCCGAACGGGAGTGGGCGTAGATGGCAGGCTCGATGGGCTGAGTATTTCTTGAGTTAGCCATTAGAGAACCTCCTTCAGGGCAGCGACAAGACCGTCAATCTCGTCTTTCGTCCGCTGGTCGGTAACGGCAACCAGCAGCCCGTCGGTGTATTCGGGATAGAAGCGTTTCAGTGCAAAACCGGGCAGGTAGCCCTTCTCGGTCAGCTTTTCGATGATATCGTCAATCCGCCCGCTGGGGAGTTTCAGGGCGAACTCGTTGAAGAAGTAACCAATCGGGAAGAGCGGCTCCACGCCGTCGAGCTTCGTTAGTTCATCGGCGGCGTAGTGGGCGTTCTGCAGGTTCAGCGTTGCCAGCTCGGTAAGCCCCTGTGGACCGAGAGCGGAGAGGTGAATCGTCGCCGCCAGAGCCATCAGGGCGTTGTTCGTGCAGATGTTGCTGGTCGCCTTTTCCCGGCGGATGTGCTGCTCTCTGGTCTGGAGGGTCAGGGCGTAGCAGGTCTTGCCGTCGGCATCCACGGTTTCGCCGACGATCCGTCCGGGAACCTTCCGCGCCAGCTTCTTCGTGGAAGCGAAGTAGCCGAGATACGGTCCGCCGAAGGAGAGCGTCGCCGCAAGGGGTTGAGCCTCACCAACGGCAATGTCGGCTCCGCAGTCGGCAGGGGTCTTTAACAAAGCCTGAGCCAGGGGACTTCCCACGGAGATGGTAAGTCCTTTGCACTTTGCGTGGGTCATCTCGAAAGCCGCCGTCGTGTCTTCTACCATGCCGAGGAAGTTTGGCGTGGCAATGATCACCGCCGCTACTTTCTCATCAAGCATTTCTCCCAGAACCATCAGATTGGTCTGACCATCCGCCGTGAGAGGAATTTCCTCTATCGAAGCGCAGTTGCCCTTGTCGCAGCCCAGGTCGGCGATGTAGGTTTCAATGGTCTCTCGATAAAAAGGATGCAGCCCCCGACTGACCAACACCCGGTGCGCCTTGCGCACATTGCGTACCGCCAGGGCCGCCGCCTCTGCCGCCGCCGAGGCACCATCGTACATGCTGGCGTTGGCAACGGGGAGTCCGGTGAGCCGGGTAATCGCCGACTGGAACTCGTAGATCGCCGTCAGGGTACCCTGGCTGATCTCCGGCTGGTACGGAGTATAGGCGGTCTCGAACTCCGTCCGTCCGATCAGGTTCCCCACAATTGCGGGGAGGTGCGTATCGTAAGCTCCGGCTCCGAGGAAACTGACTACCTCCGGCGCGGTGATCCTCTCCAGCTGACGAAGGATCGCTGGCTCATCAAGAGCCGCGGGGAGGTCAATCCGCGGGTCGAGGAGCTTCTCCGGTAGCTCGGCAAAGAGTTCAGCGGTGGAGGAGAGACCGAGACGGGCAAGCATCACTCGCCTGTCTTCATCGGTGTGGGGCAGATAGTTCATGTTTTCTCCGAGGTGAGTATCCGTTAGAGAGCTTTGAATAACTTACACTATCCAACTTTTCGCTAATCATGGAGGTCGTCGCTGGCGAACTAAAACTGCCATAACAATAAGTGTAGTGGTCGTTTACAAGACGGCGAAAAGTGTACCAAAACCGGACGCGGGAGACAGAAGGTTAGTTACGCGAAAACATCTGTTATTTTTTTCACACGAAACGCTCCGGACGGGGAGATTATAACAGCTTACGCTGGTTAGCAGAACAGAGATTTTTGCCAACCTTCCCCAAAATGGGAGAGAGGGGAACATCCGCGAAGTTTTGACGTTGTAGGGGTAATCCCCCTGTGGTTGTCCTCACAATCAACAGCAATTCCCGATTTATTCAGTGGAGAATAATTTTCCTTCCAATTTTCTGGAAAAATGCTACAGAAACATATACACTATAATAACGAAGGCTGTCCTTTTTCTATTGCCTGAAAAATAATTACAGCCCTTCCGCGCTCCGGCGGCTCCGGGGAATATCATCCACTTTCGTAACAGGGGGTTACGATGAAGAAACTGCTAACGGTCCTTGCTATATTCGCGTTCATCCTTCCGGCTTTTGCCGCAACCTATTACGTTGATCCCGCCTATCCTCCCGGTGGCGACGGCTCCGTCGGCTGGCCCTTCAACACCATTGGCGAGGCACTGATGTACGCCATCAGCCCCGGCGATGTCGTCACGTGCGCAGCGGGAGATTACTTCGAATGTATTGATCTCCAGTCCGGTACTCCGGGACACGACGGCGTAACCGTGATGGGGATTGGTGCGGGTAACTCCAACGTTATGGATGAGGTGAGCTTTAACGGAACCAACAACGCAATGGTTACCGGCTTCACCATCAACGATAGCGTTACCTTCGATGGCGATACCTCCTCTGTTTTATCTAATTGCGAGGTTTTCGGTGTCAATGGAGTTAGCCTGGTCAACGGCAGCAGCGGCGTGGTGAGTAACTGCGATATCTACGCGAACATCGTTGGTGTTACCTGCGATTCCTCAGCAGGCACGATTGACGGCTGCAATATCTACCAGAACGTCGGCAGTGGTATCGTTCATACTGGCAGCGATGCCAGCCAGAGTGCCGGCTGCAATATCTTCGAGAACGGTGCCGACGGTATCCTCGCCGAAGGCAGCAGCACTCCCACCTCCAACGGAAACATAATCGAGGATAACACCGCCAACGGTATCCATGTTGAAGGCTCTGCCGATATGACCAGTGATGGCGATATTTGCCAGACTAACCAATCCAACGGTTTCTACATGGAGGGCAGCAGCCAGGCGACCATCACCAGCCTGACCAGTCAATCCAACACGATGAACGGGCTGTACATCGAGGGTTCTGCCTACGCTGGCACGATCAGCAACTCTACCATCCAGCAGAACACGCTCAACGGTATCTGGATTGACAGCGGTGCCACGGCGAGCATGACGCTCAACAACAACACCGTTTCACAGAACGACCAGAGCGGTATAGTCTTCGGTACGCCGATGAAGAGCAGCCGGGTTCGTCCCGCGACCACAGCAGTATCCCTTGCTGGGGCTTCCGCACCTGCTTCCCTAAGCAATCTGGGCGATGGTGGCTATGCACCCCTGGCACTAACCATCGAACTGGACACCCTCACCGTTGAAAATAACGCTGGTACAGGGATTGTTTTCAACACGAACAACACCTACAAGGTCTGGGATTGCGACATCATGGGTAATGATTTGGGTGTTGCCGTCGGTACTGGCGTGAACCCCGACCTCGGCGGCGGCGCGCAGTCCTCTGTTGGTGGCAACGACATCTCCGATAACGTAACTCGGGACTTCGTTAACAACTCGGCGAGCAACGTGTACGCCAAACTCTGCAACTGGACTACCAGCTCCGAAACCGAGATGAGCGGTGAGCATCCCGACACCGTTGACGTTACCCTGATTGACGACTACTGGGAAAACTCCTCCTGTGGCTACGTGATGTGGGACGACTTCGGCGGCGGTGCCGTTGAAGAGACCACCTGGGGACAGCTTAAAGCGATGTAAAACTCTAACGGATACACTTGTAGGGGCGAAGCTTGTCTTCGCCCTTTTATGAATCTGCCCCTCACCTCAATGGGGGGAAGGAGAAATCCTCGCAAGATTTCCCCTCCCCCTTAGGGGGGAGGGATTAAGGGTGGGGGGCTAACGGCAACCGGTGTCAATTACAGCTAATCATCAAATGGCAGATGGTTTTGCTTGCACTGTGTCCCAGCTGTAGATTTGTCAATTTTAGAGAATAGCCCCCCTTCCCGACCTGTGGGACGAGTCCCCCCACCCAATGGGGGAAGGAGAACCCCACGCATATTTATAATTTCGCAGGTTGGCCCCTACGTAAACCCAGCATCTGTGAGCGACCACCGGGAGCGGGATTGCTCAAGGTGTCCTGACCGAAGATCAGTCTTGTGTCCAGCTTCAAGCTGGCGCACTGCGCTGCCGATTGCCAAAAATACCGCCCTGTCGTACTCTCCGCCCGATTAGACTTGAGATAAACCAGCGATTAACCAACAGGAGCCGCATGGCAATCAAGTTTGGAACATCGGGCTGGCGGGCGATCATCGCCGATGAGTTCACCTTCATCGGCGTTCGTCGGGTAACCGCCGCCATCGCCCAGTACCTCCGCGAGACCGGGCAGGCGGATAAAGGCGTGGTCGTTTCCCACGATACCCGCTTCTTCGCCGACCGCTTCGCCTGGGCTGCCGCCGCTGAACTCCTCGACCAGGGGCTTACCGTCCGCCTGACCGATCGGGACACACCGACCCCGGTGGTGGCGTATTCGATTATCCTCGGCAATCACGGCGGGGCGATTAACCTCACCGCCAGCCACAATCCGCCCCAGTACTGCGGACTGAAGTTCAACGACTATCGGGGAGCCAACGCCTCCAGTGAGGTTACCGACCGGGTTGAGGAGCTGCTGAACAGCGACTCCCTCGTGGTCAGGGGTGAAGGAACCATCGAGCTGGAAGACCTGCTCAAGCGCGACGGCATCGAGGTCTTCTCGCCCAGAGAAGCCTATCTGGCGCGGATTGAAGAGCTGGTTGACACGAAGGTCATTCGGGAGAATCCGCTCTCCGTGGTGGTTGATTGCCTCTACGGAACCTGTCGCGGCTACCTGCCGGAGTTTTTGATGGAGCTGGGCTGCGAGGTCGAGGTTATCCACGCCCACCGCGATGCCTACTTTGGCGGACACACCCCGGAGCCGAGCGGTGCCAGCGTCGAGGAGCTTTGCCAGACGGTGAAGAAGGGCAAGGCAATCGTCGGGCTTGCCTGCGACGGCGACGCCGACCGCTTCGGCATCGTGGACTCCACCGGGCATTACGTGGACGCCAACATGATCTTCACCCTCGTCTTCTGGCACCTGGCAAAGGTCAAGGGCTGGAGCGGCGGGGTCGCCCGATCCGTTGCCACGACTCACCTGATAGATGCCCTGGCGAAGAAGCTCGACCGCCCGGTTCACCAAACCCCGGTGGGCATCAAGTGGCTCGCCGAGTGGGTTCTCAAGGGCGATGTCGTCGGCGGAGAGGAATCCGCCGGAGTCTCCTTCCGGGGGCATGTGCCGGATAAAGACGGCATCCTGGTCAACCTGCTCATCGTCGAGATGATGGCGCGATCGGGGAAGACCGTCCGTCAGCTGATTGAGGATCTTTATATTGAGGTTGGGCGGAAGTACCTCCACGGGCGGCTGAACCTGCGGCTGACCGAGGAGCTGGCACCGATAGTCCGGGCGCGGCTTCACGAGGAACCGCCGAAGACCTTTGCTGGCGTGGCAGTGCGCAGGGTTGATCGCACCGATGGGCTGAAGCTGGAGCTTGCCGACGACTGCTGGGCGATGCTGCGACCATCGGGAACCGAGCCGAAGATTCGCATCTACTGCGAGGCGCACGATGACGACCGCCTGGGCGAACTGATCGCTGCGGCAAAGGTCTTCCTGCTGGAGGGTAAGGTTTAACGATTAGCGTTCTCAGTGGGTCAATGTAGGGCGAGCATTGCCTCATCGGCAAAAATGCCCGCCGCGAAGTTGTAGCGTATCTCAATTCCACGGGCCGACCAAAAGGTCGGCCCCTACATTACCCCCGCAGAATATTACATCATCGCCGTTGCTCGTAGGGGCGAAGCTGTGTCTCCGCCCTTGTTAGATTCGGCAAAGGGCAACACAGGGACCTGCCCCTACAATCCTGCGAATATCCAGAATTAACCGTTGCAAAAATAAAAACGAGCCTCACGGCTCGTTTTGTTTATCAATCCAGATAGAGGGTTCCCAGCTACTCTGATTTTTCCTCGCGACGGCGCAGCAGGTCGATGAAGAAGCCGACCAGCGGAGTAATCGCCAACAGAGCCATCGTTACCACGGCGTTGAGCTTCGCTCCGCTGGAGAGTGCCAGATACGCCAGCGTACCACCGGAGACCGCCGGAAGCAGTAAAGCCCAGCGGATGCTCTTCAGCGTTGTTTTGTTGCCCAGCAGGGTAAAGATACCCAGCAGGGTCAGCCCCAGCCCAACGGCAATAAGGTCGAGGTACATCACCAGGCTCGCCCCGATGGCTTCCAGTTCGGCGGCGTAGATGAAGTCGCCGATCCGGGAGACTCCGGCGAAGATGGCGCAGAACGCCACCGCCATTACCCCGGAGGATTGCGCCTTGAAGCCCCTCAGCTTCTGTTCGCGTTTGCGATGCAGCTCTTCCTGTTTGTCGGTGAAGCGCGTAACCCGCTTGCGGGTTCCGAAGGCGGCTCCGGTGAAGCCCAGCACCAGACCAATGATGGTGAAGGTGCCGTCGTAGTGGCTGAGGAAGGTGTCGTCAGCCATCTGCCCCAGCACGTAACCCACGAAGAGGGCGAAGGCAAAGTTGATAACCAGCGAGAGAGCCAGTTTTGAGTAACGACCGAGGTCGCCGATGGAGCCGTATTCCTTCAGCGGCTCGCCGGGGTCGTAGTTTGATTGAGAACTGCTGACAGCTTTGGACAAGGTTACTCCTTTTTAGCCTGGATAAGCGATGCGCAGCGGATTATATCCCAGCAGCCCCCGCCGGACAAGGAGCTTCTTTCGGGATACGGAATCGTTAACGCGGGGGTTCCGGAGAGATATCTTCGTGTAGCCCCTCACCCCAGCCTTCCTCCCAGAGGAGGGAGGTGAAAGGTAGTCAGCTTATGTATCTGAGCCTGCTGCTTCGACTTCGAAGGTACGTCCGGTCAGGTTCAGCACCCGCACCGCCTGCCCCCGGTGGAGCGGTTTTGTTGAACGCCCCCACCACAGCTCACCCCGGAGCAGGATTCGCCCCCGGCGTTTGTCGCTTAACGGGCTGATAATCACGCCAGTCTGACCGATCAGCTTTGCCGGGTCTGGCTCCCGACCAAAGAAACGGCTCAGGACTCGACTGCGGATGGAGAAGCCGAAGAGAACTCCGATAATCGCCAGGGTCGGCACCAGAGTCGCCGGGCTGACGGCGACGGTCTCCGGACGGTAGAAGTTCACACCACCGAAGAAGAGCAGTGCCATTCCCGCTATCAGGAACAGTCCCCCCGTATCGAGGAGTAGCTCCAGCGTGAAGGCGACCATTGCGCCGATGACGAGGAGCAGCCCCAGCGTGGTAATCGGCAGCAGGGAGAGGGCTATCAAAGCGAGGAGGAGAATCGCCGCCCCGAAGACCAGGGCAAAGGCGGTTCGCGGCGTGGTTCCAGCGAAGGAGAAGGAGAGCAGAGCCAGCAGGAAGAGGACAAAGGCGACGCTGGGTTCGCTGAGGGTCTCGATTATCTGCCAGAGCAGGTCGTACTCCGTGGTTGCCAGCTGATACTCCTCTGACTCGCTCAGAAGTCCCGCTTTGACAAGTTGTTTCAGCAGCGCGGTACTGTCTTTGGCAGAGCCGTCCACCATTTCGTGTGAAAGCAGTTCATCGGCGGTGAGACTCATAAAGCCGGCAGTAAGGAGCTGGGCGGTGTCGCCAGCGGTATTGCTGAGATTACCGTTTTCAGGAGCCTGAGCCGGAGGCAGACCATTTTGGAGCCGCGCCAGTTCGCCCGCCTCGTTGAGGTAGTAGGCGTGCTGAACACCGAAGACGCTGCCCGCGCCAACGTAGCAACGGTCAGCCTCCCAGGCGAGGAGCAGAGCCTCATCGGCGAGGAGGGACTTTCCCGAACCTGTCCAGAGGACGACGGGAACCGGGGAATCGTGAATCAGCCGAGCCAGCGAGCTGACCACCTCGCCGATTCCTCCCGGCGA
>JAIOSI010000103.1 GCA_021107695.1 bacterium | reverse complement strand
ATGTTCTCGTCGAGGCGATCAAGACCACCGGCTCCCGTCCTGTCTTTACCGCCAGCGATATTGCTCTCGTTGATGACGAATACCGGGTTGACGACGCGCTGTTCTATCACTGCCTGCTCGCCAAGCCGATGAGCAACGATATTATCTTTGCCCTGGCGCAGATTGACTACGACGAGGACTACTTCCTCAAGCTGATCGCCTACGTGGGTATTGCCAATGAGCTGGAGAGTGCCGACCTCTTCCGCCTCAAAGACCTCCGTGTGGACGATGATGTCCGTGAGGCTCTGATTATGGCAAAGCCGAAGAACTCTACCTCCACGGTGGATACTGACAGCCCCAAGATGGTGCAGTTGGCGATGGCGATCTCCGGTGATGCCTTCCAGGCCGAAGATGGCGAGACTATCTACTTCTACATCCTCCTCGATGGCGAGGTTGTCCGCGAGGTCGTGGATGGCAATGTTGACCTGATCATCGGCGAGAAGCAGATCAACAAGTTCGTGTACGGCAGCTACGTGGATTCCGTGGAGTCGGGCAGCCACACCATCGCCGTGGCTATCCTGTCCTCGAATCGCAAGCCGAGCCAGGGTGAGATCAACTCGAACATCCTCTTCACCCGACGCATTGAGCTAAAAGACGGCTACAACAATATCAACCTCCAGAGCCGTCAGATTACCGGAACCACCAGCATTCAGCTTATCGAACGATAAGCTGAAAACCCTAACTCTCACCTCCCCCTACAGCTGTGCAGTGCCGTTGGATAGTGGCATACAGTCACTGTAGGGGGAGTTTACGCTTTACACAAAAAAAACAAAACTGAACGGAGGAACCATGTCCAAGGTTATCGGAATAGACCTGGGGACGACCAACTCCTGTGTGGCAGTGATGGAGGGCGGCGAGCCTACCGTCATCCCCAACGCCGAAGGTGGCAGGACGACCCCCAGTATCGTGGCATTTGCCAAGGACGACGAACGACTCGTCGGTCCGGTGGCGAAGCGTCAGTCAATCACCAACCCCGACAAGACCGTCTTCTCGATCAAACGCTTCGTCGGACGCAAGTTCTCTGAGGTTACCGAAGAGATCAAGACCGTCCCCTACAAGGTGGTGCGAGCCGCCAACGGCGACGCCGCCGTGGAGATCGACGGCAAGAACTACACTCCGCCGGAAATCAGCGCGATGATTCTCCAGAAGATGCGCCAGACCGCCGAGGACTATCTGGGCGAGAAGGTCTCTAAGGCCGTCATCACCGTGCCGGCGTACTTCTCCGACGCCCAGCGTCAGGCAACCAAAGACGCTGGCAAGATCGCCGGACTGGAAGTCCTGCGCATCGTCAACGAGCCGACCGCCGCTGCCCTCGCCTTTGGTTTGGGCAAGGACGGTAAAGACCACAAGACCATCGCTGTCTTCGATCTCGGTGGCGGAACCTTCGATATCTCCGTCCTCGAACTGGGCGACGGTGTTTTCGAGGTGAAGTCCACCAATGGTGATACCCACCTCGGTGGCGATGACTTCGACAAGCGGGTCATCGACTGGCTCGCCGATGAGTTCAAGAAGCTGGAGGGGATTGACCTTCGTAAAGACAAAATGGCACTCCAGCGGCTGAAGGATGCCGCCGAGGGCGCGAAGAAGGAGCTTTCCAGCAAGTCCTCCACCAACATCAACCTGCCCTTCGTTACCGCTCGCGACGGCAATCCGGTTCACCTCAACATGGAACTGAGCCAGGCGAAGTTCCAGTCTCTGGTGGACGATCTGGTAGAGCGTGTTGTTGCCCCCTGCGAGAGTGCCATCCGCGACGCCAAGGTGAAGAAGAGCGAGATTGACGAGGTCATCCTCGTCGGTGGCTCCACCCGGATGCCCGCCGTGCAGGAGATAGTCAAGAAGCTCTTCGGCAAAGAGCCGCACCGGGGCGTTAACCCCGACGAGGTCGTCGCCGTCGGTGCCGCCATTCAGGCGGGAATCCTTGCGGGCGAGGTTACCGACATCCTCCTCCTCGATGTAACCCCGCTCTCCCTGGGGATCGAAACCCTGGGCGGTGTCTGCACCAGGCTCATCGAGCGCAACACGACCATCCCCGTCCACAAGAGCCAGATATTCACCACCGCCGAGAACAACCAGACCACGGTGGAGGTTCACGTTTTGCAGGGTGAGCGAGAGATGGCTGGTGGCAACAAGACCATCGGACGCTTCCACCTCACCGGGATTCCACCGGCGATGCGCGGCATTCCTCAGGTCGAGGTCTCCTTCGACATCGATGCCAACGGTATCGTCAAGGTCTCCGCCAAGGACATGGCGTCGGGGCAGCAGCAGGAGATCACCATCACCGCCTCATCCGGTCTCTCCGACGATGAGATCGACCAGATGGTGAAGGATGCCGAGGCTCACGCCGACGAGGACAAAGAGAAGCGCGCGGAGGTTGACCTGCGCAATCAGGCAGATTCCGCCGTTTACGGAGCCGAGAAACTGCTCAAAGACATGAGCGACAAGGTTCCCGAAGACGACAAGAACACCATCGAAGCGGCGATGGGTCGGGTTCGTGAGGCACTCAAGGGCGAGGATCTCGACGAGATTCGCTCGGCTCAGGAGGCTCTGACCCAGGCTCTGAACACCATGAGCGAGAAGCTCTACCAGCAGGCGGGTTCTCAGCCCGGTGCGGGCGGAGCCGACCAACCCGGCAGCAACGAGCAAGAAGACGTGGTCGATGCCGACTATGAAGTAGTGGACGAAGAAGAGTAGCCAGCTTGAAGCTGGACACAGACTCGCGGAGGCAATGTAGGGCGGGGACTTTAATCCCCGCCGCAAAGTGGTCAGCGACTCTATTCCCGATTCAGACAACAAAAAGGAGGGGCGGATTGCTCCGTCCCTCCATCATAGCAATTGAGTCAGTGGTAGGAAAACACCCCTCTCCCCTTTTGGGAAAGGGACTAAGGGAAGGGGGACAGTGTGTCCTCCTCTCAACGCCAATCTTCTTTCAAACGGAAAATAACCATGAAACAAATCAAGCAAGCTCTGGAGCGTGCCGTTAGCAACACCTCCGGTGCCTTCGCGGCGGCTCTTTTCGAGAACACCGGCATCCTCGTTGATGTCGTTGACCACAAAGCTGGCTTCCACCCGGAAACGGCCACGATGGCATACGTAGAGGCTCTGCGTGCAGCCAAGCAGGCATCTCTGGACGCCGGCGGCAGCGGCAATGTAAAGAATCTGCTCATCACCACGGACCAGGCTCAGATGCTCCTCGTCCCGGTTGACGAGACCTACATCGTGGGGATCGGTCTGGAGCCGGACGGCAACCTGGGTCAGGCACGCCTGGCACTCCGTCGCCTGTGCAAAGAGTTGGTAAATCTTCTCTAAACTCCCGAAACCCCTGCATAACTAGACAAATTGGACTTTTCTCCTATTGTGGAGGCTTGCCGTTAAATTGCAGGGTCGTCCGTATCGATAACAGATACCCATAGTTATAAAATTGCGATGATTGTTAGCCAAGCCGGACGTGCAAGACGAAGGTCAGTTATGCAAAAGTTTTCTCCTGTGTTTTTGAGTTGTTTCTGATATACTCCTAGTAGTTGTGGATAGTAAAAACAACCCCAACCACGGAGAGACCTATGAGAGACAGTTTGATAGACAACGCCCTCACCACGGCGATCAAGAATACAAAAGGAGCCTTCGCTGCCGTCCTCTTTGAGATGACCGGTATCATCGTCTCCAAGATTGACCCCAGCGAGCGGTCTAATGTCGATAACGCTGCGATGGCTTATGTTGAGCTGATCCTCGCCTCGAAGCGCGCCTCACTGGCGGCGGGTGGCGATGGTCAGGTTGACGGCGTGATTACCTACTCTAACCTGACCTATGTCCTGATGGAACGCCTGGACGATGACTACCTGATTGGCATGGGAATTGCGATTAATGGCAATCTCGGTCAGGCTCGTCTGGCTATCCGCAAGCTCAAGCCGGAAATCCGCGAAATCCTGGGCTAATTCCGGTTATGGTCGAGCGTTGAGGTATCCTGTAGCAACCACTGGCACAGGTAGGGGTACGGCGTGCCGTGCCTTTTTGATAAAACTCCACCACCTTCCCAACGAAACTACGAAATGAAGAAACACAAACAGGACAAAACGCCGATCGACGAAGCTCCGGAAGTAGAAGATAAAACCGTCGAGGTAATCTCACCCGCCGAGGAGGAACCACTAACCCCGCCGGAGGAAGAAGACCTGCGGCTAAAGTACATTCGGCTGGCGGCGGACTTCGACAACTTCCGCAAGCGTCAGGCGATGATGCGGGGGCAGGTCCGCGCCGACTCCTACCGCAGCCTGCTCTCCACGCTGCTTCCGCCGATTGACGACCTCCACCGGGCGGCGGAGCATGACACCGAGGACGCGGCGACCTTTCGCGAGGGCATCCAGGCGGTGATTGCCAAGCTCGACGAGGCACTGGCTGGGCTGGGCGTGGAGCGGATGAAGCCCCTGGGCAAGCCCTTTGACCCGAACCTCTACGACTGCATGGCGATTCAGCCCAGCGATGAGGCGGAGCCGAACACGGTAATCAACGTCTTCGCCGATGGCTATCGAATGGGCGAGGTCATCCTCCGCCCGGCGCAGGTGATTGTTGCCCAAGCTCTACCAACGGAAGAAGCCGACGAGAACGAGCAGGGTGAGCGGAATGAGTAAGGACTATTACAAGACCCTGGGGGTGCCGGAGAATGCCGACGGCGACGCCATCAAAAGCTCCTATCGGGAGCTGGTGAAGAAGTATCATCCCGACCGCAACCCCGGCGATAACAAGGCGGAGGAACGCTTCAAGGAGATCGGTGAGGCGTATGACGTCCTCCACGACCCGAAGAAGCGGCGACAGTACGACCAGCTCCGCAAGTACGGAGCCTACGATCCCCGCCGACCGAACAGCGGTGGAGCCGGGGGCTTTCAGGGCAACATCAACATGGAAGACCTGCTCCGCGGCGGTATGGGAGACATCTTCGGCGATCTCTTCGGTGGACGACGGGGACGAGGTCGTCAGCGAGTACGGTCGCAAGCCGGACAGGACCTCAACCTTACCGTCAGCGTGGATTTCCTCACGGTGGCTCTCGGCGGCAAGGTCAAAATCTCCGTTCCGGGGGATGGTCGCTGCCCTGTTTGCAAAGGCTCCGGCGGACAGCCGGGAACCGACTTCGACCAATGCCCGGTCTGCGAGGGCAGCGGTACCGTCAGCCAGCAACAGGGCGGCTTTGCCATCAGTCGTCCCTGCTCCCGTTGCCTGGGGCGGGGAGTCGTCCCCCGGCAACCCTGCCAGCGTTGCCACGGAACCGGACGCGCCCCCGGCGACACGGCGATTATGGTAACCATCCCCGCTGGCATCAGCGAAGAGAAGCGGATTCGCATCCCCGGTCGTGGTGAAGCCGGTGAAGGAGGCGCGCCCCGGGGCGACCTCTACGTGCGGGTCGTCCCCAAAGCGGACGGAACCTTCCGCCGTGAGGGCAACAATGTCATCACCGAAGAGGACATCCCCCTCACCACTGCGGTTCTCGGCGGCAAGCTGACCACCCAAACCATCCACGGAGAGGTTAGCGTTACCGTCCCCGCCGGAACCCAGTCCGGTGCGAAGCTTCGCCTGAAGCGCAAGGGTATCGCCAACAAAGCGGCGGGACGCACCGGCGATCATCTGGTTATCCTCCGGGTAAGCATCCCCCGCAAGCTCACGAAGAAGCAGCGGGAGCTGTTTCAGAAACTGTCAGAGTTAGACTAAATCGCCAAACACTGCCCGTTAATAGAGATAAGTTAAGCGACCAGCGGGAGCGGATGACCGTGGCGATTAGCGTAAAGCGGCTTTATTGATAATCGCGAAGGTCAGAGTGGTTTGACCACTTGACATTTGACCCCGACCTTGCGTACTATCCCCCGCACAGCGTTGGTTGTGCGACGCAGTACAGATAAGTGAACAATCCTCGGTAGCTCAATGGCAGAGCAATCGGCTGTTAACCGATTGGTTGCTGGTTCGACTCCGGCCCGAGGAGCCAGGGGGGGCTTTTTAGCCCCCCTCTTTTTTTGGGATAGTCACCTATCCGTGAACGTTGTTTCTCTGCTATTATGTTGTTATATTTGTGATTAAGAGATAGTTTGCTGCCAATTCAAAAACGGTCAATAGTAACAGGAATGAGTGCTTGTTCATCAAGGCAGCGATCATCGCTTACTTCGATTGTTGTCAGCCAGTTAATCTCCTATAAGCGCATAAATAACATCTTGTTAAAATGATGCGCCATCACCCGCGCGAGAGACTTTACCCCATTAGCCAAAGCTGACAGAATAACTCTTAAAAAGCGTAGGGACGACTATGGTACGCTTCTTACAAAGTTTGTAACTCTTTGTAGCTGCGTAGATTATCGTCCAGCAACAAACATATTATCGCCTCACTATTAGCCGGATTGTGCCTTGGGAGATTTTATTAGATGGTCACCTGGCTAGTCCGATTTCGAGTGACTATCCCTTTTTTTATGCAAGAATCTGGAAAAAGCTCTGCCGAACCGCTATACTACCGGAAGCTCTGAATTCAACAATAGCTTCGTACAGGCACGGCAACGCTGATTCAATTAGAAATTAGCCCTGGAGGGAAGACTCCCGCCAGGCTTTCGAAGGGGATTACCATGAAACGCCTACCGCTCATTCTCATTACTGCCCTGTTTCTCCTCACCGCTGTTCAGCCCCTCCTTGCCGCAGACGAGCTGCCCTTTGCTCCCGGCGAGAAGCTGATCTTCAGCGTCTCCTACGGCGACACCATGGCGGGACTCTGTATTATGGAGGTCGAGAAGTGGGTGCGCTACGAGGGAATCAAGTGCCTCAAGCTCACCATGCGGCTCAACTCCAGTACCGCTTTCAGCGACTTCTTCTTTGTTCAGGATAAGTTCGAGAGTCTCTACGACCCCGAGGTCAACGGCACCCGACGCTACGAAAAACACATCATCGAAGGCGACTACACCGCCAGCGGCGTGATTTACTACGACCAGGAGGCGCACACCATCACTCAGGAGGGAACCGTCATCGAGGATGTCATCGCTTCGGGCTGCGACTCCCTTGCCGCTTTCTATCACGTTCGCACCCAGGATATCGCCGTCGGCAACAGCCTGAGCTTTCCCTACGCCGATACGCTGCGTAACGAAATGGTTACCGTGGATGTCCTTGCCAAAGAGACCGTTACCGTCCCGGCGGGAACCTTTGAGTGCTACAAGGTCATCCCTCGACTCGACGAAGAAACCGGCATCTTCCGCCGCTCCGGTCAGGTCATCCTCTGGGTAACGGCGGACGAGCATAAGATTCCGGTGAAGATCACCGGCATCACCTGGTTCGGCAACGTCGAGGCCCTGCTGGAAAAGTACACACTGGGGAATTAGCAGCGACGCTGGATATCGCTACATGATAAGTGCTGTTGTAGGGGCAGGCCCCTGTGCCTGCCCCTAGTTATATTCGACAAAGGGCGCAGCACGCCGCGCCCCTGCAAAAACACGCTGGCTTGACTACTCTGCCGTTCCGTGGGATAATGCCCCGGCGTTTGTTTAGTGTAGTTTGAAATACTGGATATTCCATCCTGGAGGTGCAAGATAGCCAGTAGAGGTCAACAAAAAGATCGGACGCGGATCAATCGTCAGATTCGCGTGCGCGAGGTTCGGGTTATCGGTGAATCCGGTGAACAGATCGGGATCATGCGTACCCTGGAAGCACTGGATCTCGCCCAGAAGAAGGGTCTGGATCTGGTCGAGGTTTCGCCTAACGGCAGACCTCCGGTTTGCCGTATCATTGATTACGGCAAGTATCAGTACAAAAAATCCAAGCGTGAGCATGAAGCCCGCAAGAAGCAGCATAAGTTCTCGATGAAGGAAATCAAGCTCCGTCCGAAGACCGGTGAACACGATTACCAGTTCAAGGTCAGCCATATCGATCGTTTCCTGAGCAAGCTGAGCAAGGTCAAGGTTACGATCATGTTCAGGGGGCGCGAGAACACCCACCCGGAGATCGGGCGAGAGATTCTGCTTCGGATCATCGAGCATTTCGGCGATAAGGTCGTGGTGGAGCAGAAGCCCCGTCGTGAGGGTCGCTTTATGACGATGGTGCTGACCCCGGGCGATCATTACAAGGAAATTGCCGACGAAAGACTGGCCGAGAAGGAGCGGGAGGAGAACGCTGCCAGAGAAGCCGCTGGCAAGCCCGAATCCTCTGATGAGGCGACCACCGCTGAGGAAGTAGAAACTCCCACAGTGAAAACTCCCGATGAAGCTGCCGCTGAGTAGCAATAGCTGGAGCGGTCAAACGTGGAAATTACACTTGTTAGGATTACTCTATAGTCGCGAGTCTGTGTCCAGCTTCAAGCTGGGCTTGACAGATGGTAGTTCTCTCAGGCACAATAGTCGTCCTCAAAGAGCGTACTTCTGCTTGGGTAGCTTTAAGCCGGTTGCCAGGGTGATGAAGCAGCGTTAGTACAGTGTAGAAGTGCGTGGTGGAGTGTCCACTTCGCCTGTTGCATAATAAGGAGCCATTGTGCCAAAGATGAAGACAGTCAAGGCAGCCGCCAAGCGTTTCTCCCTTACCAAAAAGGGCAAGGTCAAGCGGCATCAGGCCAACTGCAACCATATCCTGACCAAAAAGTCTGCCGACCGCAAACGCCGTCTGCGTAAGTCAACGCTGATTACCGTTCGTGGCGATGTCAAACGCATCAAGCGGATGATTCAGACCTAACCAGTCTGGCAGTTATTGGATTCAGGTTTTTGAGATTTAACGGGTGAAGTTTTTAGGAGAACAGTATGCCACGCGCGATTAACAACGTTGCTTCTCGCCGCCGTCGTAAAAAGATTCTGGCTCGCGCCAAGGGCTTCAAGCACGGACGCAGCCGCCTCTTCCGCACCGCTAAAGACGCGGTAACCAAGGCTCTTCAATACTCCTACCGCGATCGTCGCAAGCGCAAGGGAACCTTCCGTCGTCTCTGGATTGCCCGGATCAACGCCGGTGTACGGGCGCACGGATACAGGAGCTATAGCCGCTTCATCCACGCCCTGAAGGTCGCTGATATTCAGCTCGACCGCAAGGTGCTGGCCGACCTCGCCGCGACGGATCCCAACGCCCTCGGCTATCTCATCGAAAAGATCGAAGCCTAGCCGAACATAGCCATTGCGTTAACCCGCATCGTTGTAGATAATAGACCCACTTCAACGGTGGGTCTTTTTTGCAAAGGGAGACTCTGATATGAACACTCAAGCGAATTTATTGAAAAAGAACTCTACTCTTCAATCTCAAGAGTCTCTCTTTACATTTTCTGACTTGTTTGCGGGTATAGGCGGTTTTCGATTGGGTCTGGAACGCTTGAGGGGAAAATGTGTCTTCTCCTGCGAGTGGGATAAATATGCTCAACAAACCTACTACAAATGGTTTGACGAAACTCCGATTGGAGACATCAACTCGGTTAATGCCAGCGACATTCCCAGACATCATATTTTGACGGGCGGTTTTCCTTGCCAGCCCTTCTCTATAGCCGGAGTATCGAAAAAGAAAAGTTTGGGTCGAGAGCATGGTTTTAAGGATAAAACTCAGGGTAACCTGTTTTTCAACATCGCTGAAATTGCGAGCGTCATTCGACCACCGATTTTGTTTCTTGAAAATGTCAAAAATTTGAAGTCGCACGACAAGGGAAAAACCTGGAAAATTATCTGTGAAACAATTGATGAGCTGGGGTACGAATTACGCTCAAAAATCATTGATGCCAAATGGTTTGTTCCTCAACATCGAGAAAGAATATTCCTTGTTTGTTTTGATAGGGAGGTATTTGGAGATCAACCAGATTTTTCCTTCCCCGAAGTTGAAGAAAAAGCTCACTCGTTAAAAGATATTTTAGAAAGTAAACCAGATGATAAATATATACTCTCAGATCATTTGTGGAAATATTTGCAGGATTATGCTGCAAAACACAGGGCTCGTGGAAATGGATTCGGATATGGTCTGCCGGATCTGAACGGTATCAGCCGAACTTTGAGTGCGCGCTATTACAAGGATGGCTCAGAGGTGCTGATACAAAGAGGTGAGGGAGAAAATCCAAGAAGATTAACACCACGTGAAGCGGCAAAGCTAATGGGGTTTCCTGATGATCTTCCAATAGTAGTATCCGATACACAGGCATACAAACAGTTTGGTAACGCAGTAGTTCCGCATGTTGTTGAAGCAATTGGTGTGGAGATACTGAAAACACTTAAGAGTCATTCCATTGTGAGGTAATCATGGCTGCATCTCAAGCTTGTCTGGACGCAATTCGTAAGATTAGGGCTACAGGTAAAGCTCTTTTTAAGAGAATCTCACCCAATGATCTGGATATAACGGGTGGACATCAGTATGGTTTTTATTTACCAAAATCAGCAGGAGAGATACTTACTGACATTAAGCCAGAAAAAGGAGTGAAGACCAAACATTTTATCTCTATTTGTTGGCAAAATGATCTAATCACAGAATCAGTAATAACATGGTATGGAAAAAAAACTCGGAGTGAGTATAGACTTACCCGATTTGGACATAACTTCCCTTGGAGAAAGCCTGAGCTTTTGGGGGATATTCTTGTCCTAATACCGGAAACATCTACAAATTTCAGTGCCTTTGTTCTTTCCACTGATGACGATTTCGATGAAATAGCACTTCGATTGGGTATTGAGGTTGGCGAGTGGTCCGTATACCATGAGCATGAATTAGTACTATCCGCCGAAGATTGTCTTGTAAACGAGTTTTCACGGATTATTAAGGACTATTCTGAATTTCCGAGTACGCTTATTATGTCTCAAATTGCAAGGAAAACTCTTGAGTTCTGCGGTACTAATTTCCTAGACGGTAGCAACGATACGCATCTGATTGAATCCGTGAACTCGGAATATGCTTTATTTCGGTTAATGGAGGAAAAATTCTATCTGCCTGAGATTAGAGGCGGATTTAGTGAGATTAACCCCTTCATTGAGCTTGCAAATAGTATCTTAAACAGAAGAAAGTCTAGAGCTGGGCGTTCCCTTGAAAACCATACAGAATATCTGTTGGATATCAATGGGATCCCTTATTTTTCGCAGTCAAAAATTGAAGGACGACCTGATATCATGATCCCGAACGATGAGGCGTATTATAAAGATCCTTCATTGGTTACTATGCTGGCAATAAAGAGGACTTGCAAAGATCGTTGGAGGCAAATCCTTAAAGAAGCTCCCAATGTATCTCAGAGATACCTATTAACATTACAGGAGGGTATATCTGAAAATCAACTAAAAGAGATGAAAAACGCAAATGTTAGCCTGATTGTTCCAAAAGAGCTGCATAAATTTTATCCACCCGCATTTCTAGACACTCTGCTTTCTGTCGACCAATTTATGGATTCTATGCTGGAGAGATATAATGGTTGATGTTCACACAAAAGAACAGAGACATAGGAATATGTCAGCTATAAAAAGCAAAAACACACAACCAGAGATTTTTGTTCGTAAGTTATTGCATAATATGGGATATAGATACAGATTGCATGTTGCAGCATTGCCAGGAAAACCTGATATTGTGTTTAGGCGAAGAAAGAAAGTTATTTTTGTTCATGGTTGTTACTGGCATATGCACGATTGTAAGTATGGCAGAGTTGTACCTACAACACGTACCGAGTTTTGGCAGAAGAAACGTATGACGAATGTCTCAAGAGACACAACCAACATAAAAGCACTTGAGGAAAAGGGTTGGAAAGTATTAGTTGTATGGGAGTGTCAACTATCAGGTAAGATAGAGCTACAACATAGACTTACAGATTTTCTTGGAAAGACCAGGATATGACCAACAATAAAGGAAACGTTCTCCGCTATCTTATCTTTGGGGTTGCCGTTGTGGCGATTCTGCTGACCACCCTCGGTGCCGGTGAGGCTGGACCGCTGCTCTCCACGGCTCGCCCCGAAGAGGTCGGGATGGATCCGGAGAGGCTGGCTCGCCTCGACGGGCTGGTGGATGAGCTGCTGGACACCGGACGGATGCCCGGCGTGGTGCTGCTGGTAGCCCGCCACGGGAACATCGTCTGGCGCGAAGCGTATGGCATGGCGGAGGTCGAGCCGAACCCCCGCCCGATGAAGGTGAATACCCTCTTCGACCTCGCCAGTCTGACCAAGGTGGTGGCGACCTCGACGGCGATGATG
>JAIOSI010000203.1 GCA_021107695.1 bacterium | reverse complement strand
CCAAGGTCGTTGATGTCGTCGCGGTATAGGGTGATGTCGAGGAAGCCGAGGGGAACCTCCGCTCCACGCAGCTGGGTAAGCTGAGTGGCAAGACTGCGTGCCGGGGCTTCTCCACCGGCACGGATGCCTACCACGACGACCCGGTCATCGGCGGAAAGGGCAGAGTTTACCCGCTGCCCCAGCTCCTCAATCGCAGCTCTCAGGGCGGATTCATCGGCGATGGTTCTCACCAGTTCTAAGTTTGGTTTGCTTCGTGGCATGATTATCACCTTATCTTAACGGCGTTTGGCTGAGGTAGCTGCTTCCACAGTAAGGGCAGTTCACCTGCACGGATTCTGTTTTTATGCTAATGCTGTCTTCGTCCAGCGGCGCGCCGCAGCTTTCGCAAACGAGCTTTTCCAAGTCTAGATCGCCCACGTATTGGACAGAGTTTTTAATCTCAATCCACTCAGATTTCTCTTTGTTACTCGAAACAGTCTTAGTGTTACTTGCCTTCTTCTGATTAGTTATAATTAACCATGCAGACAGCAGGTAGGCTATCAAAGTATCGACATACAAAACCATCCAAAGATTTATTATATCAAATATAGAGACAATCACCAGAAGAACAGACGCAATAAGCAAGTAGGTGACAAGAGTGGATATTATGTCCTGCCTGTCATCTGACATCTTCCTAAACTTTAGCTCGAATAGCCAAGCTATAAAATAGGCGAATATCATCCATAGAATTGCAATTACCGTTATGACGCTTTTTATTTTGTCAAACATGACATCTGGCAAAAATATACTAATTAACCCGATGATCAATAGTGGGATAAACACCATCGCTATCTTAAATATCCCTAAATACATTGTGTCCTCAGGCAGCAACAGCCATACCGGTTAACTTATTAGTTACGATACAATTACGCACCCAGCTGGTAGAGCTGGAAAAGTGGCAGGATGGGGATTTTACTGTATTTACCGTCCTCCAACTCAATAACCTTGCCCACCCAGTCCGTCGAGGGAACGAGAATGGCGGCGATGTCCCGTGGCTCGAACTTGAGCTGCTCCAGCAAGATCCATTCCCGCTCGTGGGTGTAGTCCTGAAACTTATACCCGTAATGTGCTGGATCGTAGACGTTTGTAAATCTAAGGAAATTTTTTACAGTTTTTTGATAGTACTCTGTTTCCAGAACCTCCGGTTTGGATTCTTTGCCAGAGTCAGCGTAGAGTTTTGTTCTTATCTCTTTGTCAACATAGGCGGCGGGACGACCACCCTTCTCAAAAATGAACTGCTTGGTAAACATCAGGCCAAAGCGTCCGTAGCGAGCAGATAGTGATAATAATCCGGGGAGGGTGCATTCGGAGAGCGATACCTTTTTAGCTTTGTCGGAGGATAGCTTGAGGTAGCTGCTGCTGGCAATTTTCTCAAATACAGTAAAGGACTCTTTGTCCGCACTTTCCAGGGATTTAAGGATACTATTGACGTTGAGAGGGTCTTTATTGTCGATATTGCTGTAATTAAACTTCAAATATTCAAGCACATCCCGCATTGCTCCCTGGGCAGTAAAGTGAACAACAAAAGGTGAAAAATCACGCTGACGATCCTGCAGTGCCAGGATGTCCTTCCCATGATGAGCATAGGACTCAATATCGTACAGTAAAGCCATTGTTGCTCCAGTTGCTCACGGAGGTTTTGCTAGCGCAGCAGACCACTCTCAAATGCCGCCTTGTACTCGGCAATTCCCCGGTAGATAGCATAGGCAGCTTCATGTTGATAGGTCGGGTCGATGAGCAACAGCTCCTCGGTCTCGTTGGTGAGAAAGCCGACCTCAACCAGAATCGCCGGCATCTGGGTTCCCACCAGTACATAGAATGGAGCCTGCTTCACGCCACGGTCGTTGCAACCGAGGTTGTAAACCATAGATTCCTGCACAAAGCCAGCCAATTGCTGACTTTCGGTCAGGTACTCGTTCTGCATCAGCGAGCCAAGGATGAAGGCAAGCTCGTCGGTGGACTCCATCGGCAGGTCAGGGTCAACGGAGAAGTCGGCGTTCTCCAGATGCGCCAGCGCGCGGGAGTCCGAGGTCTCGGCATCGGCAAGGAAGAAGGTCTCCGCCCCGTGGGCGTGGTTGTTGGAGTGACCGTTGAGATGAATCGAGATGAAGAGGTCCGCCTCCGCCCGATTTGCCAGCAGGGTGCGCCCGTGGAGACCAATCTTCGTATCGGCACTCCGGGTCAGCAGTACCTCCAGCCCCAGATGATGTTCGAGGAGGTTTGACAGATAGTAGGAGATCGGCAGGACGAGCTGCTTCTCCAGCCAGCGACCGCTGTACGACCCCGTGCCGGTGTAGTTACCGCCGTGACCGGGATCAATCACGATCCGTCGAATCCGCAGCTTATCCAGATTTGAATCCGGAGTCAGAGCGGCGGGGTCGCTGCCGTAGCTATCCCGAACCTCAATCCGCAGCAGTCCCGTTGCGCCGGAATGCTCCGCCGTGTAGAAGTAATCACCGGGCCAGAGCAGAACACGCAGCTCACCGCCGTCATTCACCGGACGCAGGGTAACGGTGTCAATGAAACCGATACCCTCGTACTCCTCTGCCGGGCTGGGAAAGGAGTCCGACGCGATGTCGAGGATCAACGCTGCGCCCTGACGGGTAGCCTCCAGCGACTCCACGCCCTCCAACGTAAGTTCAACGATGGTTGCCAAACCCTCGTTGTAAATCTCTGGGGCTGAGAGCTCCGCCTGCGCCATCAGTGGAGCGGTCAGCAAAACGAGAATCAACAGAGTTATCGACTTACCTGCGTTACCTGCCACGGTTAAAACTCCAGCACGGTGATGTTGGTGTTGGTATAGATGCAGATTTCCGCTGCCAGTCGGAGCGATTCCTCTACAATATCACGAGCGGAGAGGTTGGTATGGCGCAATAGAGCGCGGGCGGCGGCACGGGCATAGCCGGCTCCGGATCCCACCGAGGCGACATCGTCATCGGGGCTGATGACCTCGCCGGAACCAGAGATGAGTAGGGTTTCCTCCTGATTAGCCACCAATAGCAGAGCCTCCAGGCGACGGAGGAACTTATCCATCCGCCACTGCTTGGCAAGCTCCACGGCGGCGCGTGAGAGCGAGCCGGGGTGATCCTCCAGCATTCCTTCGAACTTCTCGAAGAGGGTAATTGCGTCGGCAACCCCGCCAGCAAACCCCGCCAACACCTTCCCATCGCCCAGGGTGCGAACCTTCTTTGCCCCCGCCTTGAGGATGGAATCGCCCAGCGTTACCTGTCCGTCGCCACCGAGGGCAACCTTGCCATCTCGCCGAACCGCCAGAACCGTGGTCGCCCGTAAATCCTTGAACATTGTGGAACTCCTGCTGAAGTGGAAGCGAGTGTCTGCTCAATCCGTTCCATTGTACCCCGTGCCGACCTGACAGGCAAGATGGTAGTAGCACTGAAGATATAAGAAAAGACGACCAACTGGTCGCCTTGTTTTTTTATTGGAGCCGAAGGCCGGAGTCGAACCGGCGACCACTCGATTACAAGTCGAGAGCTCTGACCAAACTGAGCTACTTCGGCTCGGAGGCGGCATTGTATCATAATACGCTACCACTTTGGTTCTTCTTCTACGGTATAGGTGGTTCCGCAGTAGGGGCAGCTTACGTGGACGGCTCCCGCCTTGACGCTGACGCTCTTTTTATCCAGCGGAGCTCCGCAGCTGGCGCAGTCAAGCTGTTCCAAGTGCAGGTCGCCGGTGAGGTCAACCTTGTGAGTAATCTCGACCTTGCCCGACTCCTCTCGCTGTTTTTTCCTTGCCCAGCGGGCGGTCAATACCAGCACGACGACTCCAACCACGATGGTGCCGATTCCCCCAAAGAGGCGGGTAAATGGGTTCGCCGAGTAGGGACCGAAGGCGCTCCAGAGGAAGATGATTCCAAAGAAAATCAGGATCAAAGAAAAAACATAGCCGACGTATTTCATTCTGGAAACCTCGAATTGGAGACATCGGGGAAGAAGAGGGCATCGTTGGGACAAGCGATAATGCAGAGACCACAGCCGTCGCATAGCTCCGGTTTGAGCAGGGGACGCTCTGAGGTGTCGAGCCATGCCCGTGTCGGACAGGCTCGAACGCAGGCATCGCAACCCACACAGCGGGTGATGTGGCGTTCCGGTATTTTTCTTTTCTCGTAAGTAATATCAGTCATGCGCTATGTTGTTGGGGTTACTTGAAAATCTTCCACCTGCATGATACGCCCCTGAATGCCGAGGCGGTCGAGATCGTCGGGCAGTGCGGTTACGATGAGCTGACCGACCCGCTCTCTCAGGGCTGGCAGCAAGCGACTGCTGGCGGTGTCGTCAAGCTCGCTGGCGACGTCGTCAAGGAGAAAGACCGGCTTCGTTCCGGTGTGCCTGCCAAGAAAATCCGCCTCAGCGAGGCGCAAGGCCACCATCGCCAGTCGCTGCTGACCCCGGCTGGCGTAGCGGCGCAGGTCGGAGCCGTCCAGCGTGAGGGCAAGGTCATCCCGCTGCGGTCCTTTAGTGGTGTAGCCTCGGCGACGGTCGCGCTCTCGATTCTTTCTAAAAAGCTGGACAAAAGGCTCTTCCAGCTGCTCCGCCGGAAGGCGGGTCTCTTCAATCGCTCCCTCGTAGTCCAGAGCCAGGTGATGCTGACTGCCGGAAAGCTCGGCGAAGAGCTGAGGCGCAAGATGGCTGAGTTCATCAACGGTGGAACGGCGTAGTGCCGTAACCGCCGCGCAGGCGCGTGCCAGAGGAGCCTCCCAGACTGCCACGGCGACCGGGTCAAAGGGTTCCGCCCGCAGGGCGGCATTACGCTGCCGCAGGGTCGAAGTCATCTCCCCCATCGCCTTTGTATAAACCGGGGAGACCTGGGCGAGGAGCAGATCCATGAACCGTCGCCGTCGGGCAGCGGAACCACGGATGGTGTCCAGATCCTCCACGGTGAAGAGGCAGACCACCAGCCGACCGAGCAGCTCGGAGAGGCGAGTGCAGCGTTCGCCATCGACCGCTACCTGCTTGCCACCACGGGAGTAGGTCAGGGCGAGCATCTGACGTTCATCTGCTCGCTCAATCTCCGCTCGGATGGCGAAGAGATTCGCCCCGTGCCGGAGCAGGTCGCGATCCTCGGCAAAGCGAAAGCTGCGCACCGTTCCCAGATAGTAGATAGCCTCAAGAAGGCTGGTCTTACCGGTGGCATTGATACCGGAGAAGCAGACCTCGTCGGTGTCCAGCTCCAGCCGCAGTCGCTCGTAAAGTCGAAAATGATCCAGCTCAAGTTTAACCACACGCATACGGCGAGTATAGCATAGAGAGACTGTTGCGAAATACGCAAAAACCCGCTGATAATAGTTGTCGGTGGTTTTGTAGGGGTACGGCATGCCGTGCCCCTACGGCGGATTACATCGTTTCCGTGAGGATTATGCTATCGTCTCATTTTGTGATTTTGGCTTTTTCGCTAAGGTCTCACCGAGAAATCCTTGAGCGTTGAGGGGAAATAGAGTATAATACCCGCCGCTTAACTGGGCAATTATTGCGCCAGCTAAAACACCTAAAAAAAGTTACGAGGTTTGTTGGATGTCTAAGAAGCACCCCGACGATAAGAATCACGATGATAACCTGCTGAACGAGGGCGAAGAGCGGGTCTTTCCCGTAATCCCCCTCATCGGGCAGGTGGCGTTTCCGCACATGCTCATCCCACTCAATCTGGACGAACACGATACCCAGATGATTGATAAGGTAATGGATGGCGACCAGCTAATCGCCCTGTTTACCAGAAAGAGCGGACGACGGAGCAAGCTCTACCCCATCGGCGCCCTCTGCCTGATTCACAAGGTTCTGCGGATGCCCGACGGCTCCGTCCGCCTGATGCTTCAGGGCTTGCAGCGGATTGAGCTGCTCAATCTCGATGACTCTGGTGAAGACATCTTCGCCACGGCTTCAGCTATTCCAGAGAAGGAGCCGGGGGGCAAGCGGGTTAAGGCTCTGCGGAACAACCTCATCGAGGTCTTTGGCGAGCTATTGAAGCTCTCCGACCGGGGTGAAGAAGCCCTGATTGCCGCTCTCAATCTTGAGGAGAACGGTCGTCTGGCTGACTTCGTTGCCACCAACATCAGTCTGGACACCGCCGACCAACAGAAGATTCTCTCAGCAATCGGGGTGGTAAAACGACTCACCCTGACCAACCGTCTGGTAAACAAGGAGCTGGAGGTTTTGCGGCTGGGGCGTTCTATTCAACAGGAAGTCTCCGAAGAGATGACCCGGAGCCAGCGGGACTACTACCTCCGCCAGCAGCTGGAGGCAATCCGGCGGGAGCTGGGCGAAGGCGACGACCGTTCCGTAGAGCTAAACGAGCTGGACGAACGAATCTCTAAAATGAAGTGGTCGGAGGAGATTGACGAAAAGGCACGACGGCAGCTCCGGCGTCTGGGGCAGATGCACCCGGGGTCGGCGGAGTACGTCGTCTCGCACACCTACCTCTCCTGGCTTCTCGACCTGCCCTGGGGCAAGACCTCCAGGGATAACCTGGATATCAATCGGGCGCAGAAGATTCTCGATGAAGACCACTACGGTTTATCGAAGGTGAAGGATCGGATTCTGGAGTTCCTCGCCGTGCGTTCCCTGGCACCGGAGGCTCGTGGACCGATTCTCTGCCTGGTGGGACCACCGGGAACCGGGAAGACCTCGCTGGGGCGCAGCATCGCCCGCGCTCTGGGGCGGGAGTTTGTCAGGGCTTCGCTGGGTGGAGTCCACGATGAAGCGGAAATTCGCGGACATCGCCGGACCTACATCGGCGCGCTGCCCGGACGAATCATGCAGGGACTGAAGACCGCCGGGACATCGAACCCGATCTTCATGCTCGACGAGGTAGATAAGCTCGCCAGCGACTTTCGGGGCGACCCCAGCTCCGCCCTGCTGGAGGTTCTCGATCCGGAGCAAAACT
>JAIOSI010000026.1 GCA_021107695.1 bacterium | reverse complement strand
CGCAACTTCGTACTTACCATACTGCAATTTATCTTTTGTTTACATGAAACCGGCCATACCTTGATCTACACCGGGCAGATGTGCTTCTCTCCGGCGTCGGCGACCCCGGCGGAGGCCGAGGCGATTACATCCCGGGGGCGCGAGGAGATTCAGCGACTTTACCTCAATGTCCCGGCATGGCTGGTGGCGTCGAAGCTGGAGGTCGAGGCCCTGGACTGGGGCGACCAGTACCTCTGCGAGCTGGGCAACCTCTTCGGGCGCGAGATCGGTCTGCGGCTGACCTGGAGCGATCCCGCTTCGGGAACCGTTCTCTACACCGCCGAGGAGATGGTCGGGCTGGTGCGCTGGACCGACTTCCTCTGGTATGTCGATGTTGACCATGTCCGCCGCGAGGTAACCCCCGCAGTGGAGAACCGACTCTGGAACGGCTGCGAACTGCCGGCGGAGCTTCAGCCACCGCCGAAGGAAACAACCGCCGAGGGAGACGAGGGAACTGAGTCCGCTGAAGATGAAGAAGCTGGAGCAGAATAGTTCTTTCTGATACATCCCGAAGGGAAAAGACAATCAAATCGGCATCGTTTCATCCCATTGTGTTTACCGACCTGGCCGCGAGCAAGCTGGCGATGCGGACGATTCCGGATTACCTGATTACCCTGTACTATCGCGAACATACCCGGCTGGTGATGGACTTCGCCCGTCGGTGCAGTATCACCGGGAAGCTTCCCATGAAACCGATAAATCTTGGCGATGGCAATCTGCTCATCTTCGACCATCCCAACGAATCCCTGACCTTCGCGCTCTGTATTGCCAGCATCTGGCGGCGATACTGGCGCAACAGCATCGCTCCAGGGCTGTCAACGAAGTCCAGTCTGTTAAAGATGCGCGTCGGTGCGCATTTTGGCAGCGTTAACCATGACGACCTGCTCGGCTACGCCAGCGGGGTCAGCTATTCCGAGGCCATCAACACGACCTTTGTTCTGCAACAGAAGGCGAACGTCTCCGAGGTCGTGATTACCGAGACCCTGCTCTCCCTGGCGACGACTTCCCTATACAGAGCCAGCTATCGGGGCAGGTTCGACCCGCTGCTCCGTGAAGATGCCGCACCGGAGGGAGAAAAGCTCTCCTATTATCAGTGTACCGGGTTAAAGAAGCCGCCTTTCTACGGACCCGCCGTTATAGCCAACCTCTCTGCCAGTCGGCGAAAGCAGATTGGGTGGGACTGGCACTGGCGCGGGGTTTATCTGGAGAGTGATCCGGCTTCCGCCGCAGAATCGCTGGCGTCCTTTGAGCAGGCGGTGCAATATCACCCCACCCTCGGCGGTTCCTGGGCGAATCTGGGGCTTCACCGGATGCGCCTGGGTGAGCCTGAAAAGGCACTTGAGGTGTTGGAGGAGGGACGAAAACGCGCGCCAAAAGACATCTTTGTTCTGATCAACCTATCCGCCGTCTATGAACGAACCGGGCAGCACAAAAAGGCGCTGGAATGCTGCCAACAGGCACTTGCCGTTGATCCGGAGCACGATGCCGTACACTTCAACCTCGGCAAGGTATATCTGGAGCTTGACCAGCTGCCGGAGAGCGCGCGCAGCTTCCGCCGTGCCATCGAGCTAAACGCGATCTTCTACGGAGCCTACTACAATCTGGCATGTGTCCTGACCCTGCAAAACCGCCCCAACGAGGCACTGGAGCAGCTCGCCCAGGCGATCGCGATCCATCCGACCTATTGCGAGACCGCCGCCAAAGACGAGGACTTCGCTACCCTGCGTAAGAATGAACGATTCATCGAACTAATCGGCGGGGCAAATGAAGATTAAAAACATTGTCTCTTTCTCTTTAGGTGTACTCCTGCTCTGCGGCGGAGTTTACGCGCTGGTCGCCAGCGGATTCTGGGGACTGGTTCCCGGTCTCCTCGGAGCCGCCCTCGCCGTGCTGGGCTGGCTCGGCGGGCGAGTTCCCCTGATCATCTTCGGACACACCTGCATCGTCGTCGGCGCGTTTCTGCTCACCTGGGGAATCACCCTGCTGCCGTACAGTGAGCCGACCCTGGTGGGGATTCTCACCCGTCCGCTTTTCTGGGGGATCATCTCGATTCTCGGTGGAATCTGTGCCAACTACCACGGCTTCTGTCGCTGTATTCGGAATAAAGTGCCGGAAAGCTCCGGCTAGCAGGGCAAGTTTCGTTGTATCACATAAACGTATTGGCTTTTAGATACAACAGGTATTATAAATAGGATGCAACGCCGTCATTTGTTGTTTTGTATGCTTTGTTCGAGATGTAAGATGGTTTTAACTACATTCATTCCCGTGTGAATCTTCCTGTCATTTGTTATTTTATTACTATTAAAACAATCAGGTAGCGACCAGCGGGAGCGGTTTTGGAACAAGGTGTTCTGGTTGCAGGTCAGTATTGGGATGCAACGCCGTCATTTGTTGTTTTGTGTACTTTATTCGAGATGTAAGGCGGTCTTAACTACATTCATTCCCGTGTGAATCTTCCTGTCATACGTTGTTTTATTACTATTAAAACAATCAGGTAGCGACCAGCGGGAGCGGTTTTGGAACAAGGTGTTCTGGCCGCAGGCCAGTATTGGGATGCAACGCCCTCGCGTTGCCTAACGATGGATAGAAGATGAGTAAAAACGAAGCAACCACGGTAAAGCCGCTAAAGGAATATCTCTCCACTCAGGAGATTGCCGGGCCGCTGATGCTGATTAACGGCGTGAACGGGGTAAAGTACGAGGAGCTGGCGGAGATCGAGCTGCCCAACGGTGAGGTTCGCCGGGGGCGGGTTCTCGAGGTCAACGGCGACAAGGCTCTGTTGCAGCTCTTCGAGGGCGCGACGGGGATCGACATTCCCGGCTCGAAGGTGCGCTTCCTCGGCAAGAGTGTGGAGCTGGGAGTATCGCCAGAGATGCTGGGGCGGATATTCGACGGTCAGGGACGACCGATTGACGACGGGCCGGAGATCATCCCCGAAGAGCGTCGGGACATCAACGGCGCGCCGATCAACCCCTACGCGCGGGATTATCCCAACGAGTTCATCCAGACCGGCATCAGCTGTATCGACGGGCTGAACACCCTGGTTCGGGGGCAGAAGCTGCCTATCTTCTCCGGCGCGGGACTGCCTCACCAGCAGATGGCAGCGCAGATCGCCCGTCAGGCGACGGTTCTGCAGTCCGGCGAGGGCTTCTCCGTGGTCTTCGCGGCGATGGGAATCACCTTTGAGGAAGCCCAGTACTTCATCGACGACTTCCGCCGCACCGGCGCCCTCGACCGCGCGGTTCTCTTTATGAACCTCGCCGACGATCCGGCAATCGAGCGTATCAGTACACCACGGATGGCGCTCACCGCCGCCGAGTACCTCGCCTACGAGATGGATATGCACGTGCTGGTCATCATGACCGATATGACCAACTACTGCGAGGCACTGCGCGAGATCTCCGCCGCCCGTAAAGAGATCCCCGGTCGGCGCGGCTATCCCGGCTATCTCTACACCGATCTCTCCAGCCTCTACGAACGCGCCGGGCGCATCAAGGGTCGCAAAGGCTCGATCACCCAGATCCCGATCCTCACCATGCCGGAGGACGACAAGACCCACCCCATCGCCGACCTCACCGGGTACATCACCGAGGGACAGATCATCCTCTATCGCCCGCTGCACAAAAAGGGCATCTATCCGCCGGTGGACGTGATGCAGTCGCTCTCCCGCCTCAAGGACAAGGGCATTGGCGACGGCAAGACCCGCAAAGACCACTCCGACATCTTCAGCCAGCTTTTCTCCGCCTACGCCCGGGGCAAGGATGCCCAGGAGCTGGCGGTGATTCTCGGTGAGGCGTCGCTCTCCGACCTCGACAAGAAGTACTTCGCCTTTGCCGAGGAGTTCGACAAACGCTACATCGGGCAGGGCGAGGACGACAACCGAAGCATCGAGGAGACGCTGGACCTCGGCTGGGAGCTGCTGGTCAGCCTGCCCAAGGGCGAGCTGAAGCGCATCCGCGAGGAGTACCTGGAGGAGTTCCTCCCCCGCTTCCTGGATAAGTAGGGGGCAGGTCAGTTATCGAAGTATCAGCTAAAGAGTCGGTTAATCCCGACTCTTTTCTGTAATTTACCTTGACAACCGAATGGAACGAGCATAGAGTGGTGCCGTTGTATCCCGTCGCCGCCAGAGCGGATGTGCGGGATAGTAGAGTTGCTCCACCTTTTTTCTGATTCATCTCACTAAATTTCAACAACATAACCCGATGGGGGATAGATGCGAAAATTACTGGTTGCCAGCCTGCTGGTATTGGTCTGCGCGGGCTTTGCTCAGTTTGGTCTTGCCGGTGCCGGAAGCTCTGTGAACACCAGTGCCTACGAGGCTACTGTCAGCAAGGCAGAGCAGATTAAGTCCGAGATGGAGAGCGTTACCTATCAGGTGGATCAGGCTCGTGATTTCCTGGTGGTGCTTTTCGGTGATCACGGCATGGCGGATCCCTTTGAGGAGAAGGTCTCCTCAGGGGATAAAGATACCCTCAAAAGCTCTGTTTCCGCTGCCGAAGAGGCACAGGCAAACGAGCATCTGGGCAATATTACCGACCTGCCTGCCACAATCGAGGATTTGCTGAAGCGGGTCAGCGAGCTGCTGCCAACCGCAGTGGAAAACCTGAAGGACATCGCCGAAGACATCTCCGACAATCCAACGCAGGCGGCGACCCTGCAGACAACCCAGGGCGACCTTGACAAAGCGAAGACCAACCTCGAAGAGGCCGTGGCGATGCTTCCGATGGTCAAGGCCGATGTTGAGGCAATCAGTACCATTCTGGGGGCGATTCTGTAGTTGGTAAGAAGTCAAGAGGATGAATATACTAAAAGCGGATGGGATTGCTCCCGTCCGCTTTTTCTTATTTTGTAACTGTTTGAATCAGCCGACCCTACAGGTTGGCGTGGACGGTGCGCATCGCAGCGTTGAGGTCAGTTGCCACGCCCTGACGCAGGCTCTCCATGCCGGCTTTCATCTTCTTCACGAAGCCGTCGTCCTTGATACCGCCGAGGTTGATCTCCACATTGAGCAGCCCGCCGTTGATCGCCGTGGTGAGCATCAAGGCTCCCACGCCGATGTCGCTGATGGCGTTCTTGTTGCCGATCTCCGCCAGCCGGGGCGCGCGGGTGAGCATCTGCCGAGCCACCGTGGCGATCTCAAAGGGCTTCTCCGTCGCCTTTTTGATTGCCACCTGAATGGCTTCCTGCCGGGCGGCCTTCGCCTCCGGTGTCTTCTTCGGCATACCGATGGCGGTCATCCACTCGTTGAAGGCGGCGGTGTCTTCGTCTATCAGTTCACGGAGGCGTTTCGAGGCGGCCTTGGTCTCGTCGAAGGCGGCGGCGCATTCGTCCCAGACCTCTTCGTAGCCCTTCTTGCTTTTGGTCAGGGCGCAGACCATTGCCAGGAGGTCGGCTCCCATAGCCCCGCCCAGGGCAGCGGCAGAGCCGCCACCGGGAGCTGGCTCGTCGCTGCCCAGCTTATCCAGAAACTCGTTGATGGTTAGTTTTGTCAGCATTTTATCCCCTTGCTGCGGTGGTTAAAGTTGTTTGGTTAGGGTTGCGTCTTATGCTTCTTTTGTCCGGGGCAAGGGGCTTTAGCCCCTTGTGGACTTGTAGCGTAACACCCATTCAGCAAGGGGTTGAAACCCCTTGTCTTAACGAGGTTGTTAGATAGTTACAAGCTCTCCGTGTTTCACAATACCCGTTATGTGGTTGACTCCCCAGGCGTAGATCAGCTCCTCCGGCGTTGCCACGTCGAGGATGGTCAGGTCGGCCTGTTTGCCGGTCTCGATGGAGCCGAGGGTCGCCTCGCGCCCGATGGCGTAGGCGGCGTTGGCGGTTACGGCGACAATCGCCTCCGCCGCCGTCAGTCCACAGCGCATCACGCCAAGCTCCACCGCCCGCAAAATCGACTGCGTGTGGGAGGAACCGGGGTTGTGATCCGTTGCCAGGGCAACGATGGCTCCAGCGTCAACCAGCGCGCGACCGGGGGCGTAGCGATCCTTAAAGAGGAAGAAGGTCGTGGCAGGGAGCAGCACGGCGGCAGTATCGCTTTTGCCCAGAGCCGCAATGCCCGCCTCGCTGACGTAGGGCAGATGATCAACGCTGCGCGCGCCCAGCTCTACGCCAAGCTCCGTCCCTCCGGTACATGCCAGCTCGTCGGCGTGGAGCTTCAACCCCAGCCCCAGCGACTTCGCCGCTGTCAGCACCCGGCGACTCTCCTCCACAGTGAAGGCGCCGACATCGCAGAAGACGTCGCAGAACTCCGCCAGCCCTTCCTGCGCCACCTGAGGCAGCATCTCCTCGCAGACCAGGTCGAGGTACTCCCCGCGCCGGTCGGCGTACTCCTTCGGCACCAGGTGTGCGCCCATGAAGGTCGGCACCAGCTCCAACTTTGAAGTACCCTCTTCGTTGAGCTGCTTAATCGCCCGGAGCAGCTTCAGTTCCGATTCCAGGTCGAGACCGTAGCCGGACTTCGCCTCAAAGGTCGTAACGCCCTCTGCCATCATTCGGCGGAGGCGTTTTCTAGCCGAGTTGAGCAGCTGTTCAAGGCTCATCGAGCGGGTTCCGTTCACCGTGGTCTGGATGCCGAGACCCTTCGCCTGAAGCTCCTCGTACCCGGCTCCGCCGAGGCGCAGCAGGAACTCCCCCGAACGGTCGCCACCGTAAACAGGGTGGGTGTGCGAGTCAATCAACCCGGGCAGCAGAATCCCGCCGTGGGCGTTGACCATCACCGTCTCGTCGGTAATCCGTTTAAGAACGTGGTCCTCCGGGCCGACGGCGAGGATTTTCCCCTCAGCCACGGCAACGGCACCCCGTTCAATCGGCTTCAGCTCGCCTGCCGTCGCTCCCCGCTTGGGCAGCCCGCCAGCGCAGGTCAGCACCTGGCTGGTGTTATAGACGACTAGCTCGGCTTTCTGATGGGTTCGATGGGGCATGGATACCTTAAAACTGAATCATCGCGTCCATACGCTATTGGTAGGGGCGTATTGCAATACGCCCCTACGGGCGGACATACACAATCGAAGGTAAATCTGGCGACAATTTTTTTCTCTCAAAGCTCTTGCTATATCTGGAAGTCGATAATCTGATTGCCCTGAAGGTTGTCAATCTGCATGTACCAGCGGGTTGCCTTGATGAACATGTCCGCCGGGGCGAGACCGATCAGCTCGGTCTGCTTGACCAGCACGCCGTAGCGTTGGGCTTCCCGACGGATCAGCTCCAGCACCCGATAGATCGGGGTCTTGAGGTAGTTGAGGAAGTTCATCGAGATCTGCACCATGCCGTCGCGACGGACGAAGACGCCATGCTCCATCAGCGGCGCGCCAAGCTCGTCGTAGCTGGTAACGGTAACCGGGCCTTCCTCGTTGTCCTCCAGAAAGAACCCCGCGCCCTGCACGTTCACAAAGCCGCCGGAGGTTCCGCGCACCGCCTTGGCGATCCGCTTGCCGATCTTCACATCGGTGGTGTCGAGGTTGACATTGAAGGCGATGAGGAAGGGACGCGCGCCCATAATCGTCGCCCCCGCCGTGGGGTGGGGCTTGCTCGGACCATAGTCCGGCTTCCAGAGCGGGTCTTCCATCTTCTTCGTCAGACCCTCGTACTCGCCCTTGCGGATGATCGACTGGCTCTCCCGGTGCGGAGCCGTCGCCGACTCCCGATAAAGATAGACCGGCACGGCGAACTTATCGCTTACTGCTGCGGCGCAGTCCTTCGCCAGCTTGGTGCAGTCCGCCATCGAGGCTTCGCGAATCGGTATGAAGGGGCTGACGTCCACCGCGCCGATGCGGGAGTGCGCCCCGGTCTGAGCGTTCATGTCGATCAGCTCGACCGCCTTCTCATAAAGCGCAACGGAGGCCTTCTTCAAACCAGCAGGATCGCCGACGCAGGTGATCACCGAGCGGTTGTGGTCGGCATCTGAGGAGTAGTCGAGTAGCTTGACACCCTCGATGGACTTCAGCGGCTCAACACAGGCGTCAACCACGTCCAGGCGGCGACCCTCGCTGATGTTGGGAACCCATTCAATCAATGCTGCCAAGATAACCTCCAAGTTTTGAGAATCTGCTGTCCAGAACGGGCAGATTGTAACACGGCAACGCGGTGCGTTGCATCACACTTTCGCGGCTGAGACATTTGATGTTTTGTATTCGCTGCCACGGTCATCCGTAGGGGCGACCGTCCACGGTCGCCCGTTAGATGGTCGAAGACCATCTGCCGCAGGAGACAACCCAACTGGTATTTCCTATGCAATAGAGGAAGCCGGACTAAGCCCGGCTAGTGGGAGGGTGTGGACACCCTCCCCTACGAGTGTTTGATGGTTTGGTCAGTTTTCTGGGCGAAGCCCAGTTCTGTGGTGCAGCGCACTGCGCTGCCGACCAGCGGGAGCGTATCCGTGGGAACAATCGCTTTCCGGCTCAAGGTGTTACTCGCGAGTCTAAAAGTTCCAGCCGATGTAGAAGCTGAAGACCGGTGGGGTTTCGATGGTGTGGAAGTCAGTGAGCCAGGAGAGGTCGAAGCGCAGGGCGATGAGCGGACCGATTCCGATGCGGATTCCTGCACCGAGGCTGCCCTCGGCGCGGGGGATTTCCATGCCAGCATCCCAGGCAGTGGCGGCGTCGAGGAAGAAGGCTCCCTCGATGTTATTGAAGGCAAGCTCGCCGACGGGGAGTCCGAAGGCGAGGTATTCGAGGAAGGGGAATCGCCATTCGAGGTTGCCCATCAGCAGGCGGGTGCCGGAGAAATGCCCCCAGGGATAGCCCCGGACGGAGAGTGCGCCGCCGAAGTTGAGGCGGTAGGCGTCGCTACCCTCGGCGTAGCGACCGATAACCCGGGTGGCAAGGGTGGTGCGGCGGCTGGTGCGCAGGTAGTAGCGCAGGTCGGCCCAGAGCGAGTAGTACTCCGTGGTGAGGGTCCCCAGGTTGAGGGTGTGTCCGAGAGTGAGGTTGGCAGAGGCTCCGTCGATGGGGCCGATCATCCCCCAGAGGGTGGTGTCGTAAACAAGGGAGATGGAGTTCGACGCCAGCCAGCGGTTGTTCCAGCTTTCGCCGATGTAGTCGAGGCGTTCGCTGCGCCGGAACATACTGCTGCCGTCGAGGCGGAGATAGCGGCTGAAGGGATAGGAGAGGAGACCGAGGACTCCGTAGCGACGCTCGAAGTAGGGGAGGCTCAGGGCGGGGTCAACGTAGTCGTCGGCGTAGTGATAGGCTCCAAAGCCCCAGTTGAGGCGGTTCTTCAGGTTTATGTAGGTTCCGGCGAGGTTGAAGTAGTTGAAGAACTGCCCGAAGCCCTCGCCGTAGGAGTAGAGCTGGAAGACGATCTTCTGGTCGCCGGTGAGGTCGGTGAGAGCCAGAGCGGAGCCAAGCCCGGTACCGAACTCCGGATCGAAGGCGACCTCGCTGCGGACGACGTCGAGAGTGAACTCGGTGGCGTAGGGGACGATCTCGGTGGCGGCGTTCTTCGCAAAGTCGGGGAGGACGAAGGTCGGCGTGGCTGTCTCTGCGGGAGCGGTGGCAGCGGGTTCGGTCAGTTCCGTAAGCTCAATTTCTTCAATCAGATAGATACCGAAGCTGTGGTTCTGGAGTCCCTCGCAGAGCAGCTCGCCCTGTGGGGTGAACTGCCCGTGGAAGGCTCCGGTGAAGAGACGAGTTAGCTGGGTGATCGTGCCGTCGGCCTCCCGGCGGAAGATGTCCTCGGCACCGGAGCGATCCGAGGTGAAGCAGAGCCGCCCGTCGTTGTCGAAGAACGCGCCGTACTCCCGCCCCGGGGTCTCGGTGAGCCGGGTGAACTCCCCGCTGGCAAGCTCATAGCGGTAGAGGTCGAGGTTGCTGGAATACTCTCCGGACTCTCGATTGGCAGAGAAGACGATCGCTTCGCCGTCCGGGGTGAAGACCGGGTCGCGCTCGTAGAAGAAGTCCTCAGTCAGCCGCCGGACGCTGCCGCCCTCAACGGTAACCAGATAAAGGTCGGAGCGACCGTTCTCGTCCAGCCCGATGACGGCGATTTCGCCCTCGCCCCAGGCGG
>JAIOSI010000041.1 GCA_021107695.1 bacterium | reverse complement strand
TCCACCAGTCCCTTACTCAAGGGTGTGGACGAAGAGGGCGTTGGGATCGCGGCGGTCGCCCTTGACATCGGTGGCACATTCGATATCACCGGTAACGCCGGAGAGGGCGTAGTGCGAGCCGAGAGCCTCGTCCCTGTCGGCACGCTCCAGGCAGGTGAAGATGTTCTCCGGTGCGCCGATGCTGATCAGGTCAGCAGCGGTGGGGGTTGTCTCCGGGTCAGAGAGCAGACCGCCGGAGGGACCAACCCGATAGCGGTAGTTATCCCGAGTTTCCAGGCGTACCTGGTACTCGGTTGCTCCGGTCTCTTCGTTCTTGATGCTCTTGATCTTGAGAACGAAACCGGTGCCGACGGGCGCGTCTTCCTCGGCATAGCGGTTGACAAAGAGTTCCGCCGGATAGCCTGCCTCAACCATAGCGGTTACGTTCGGCACGGTGAACTCGTCTTCCAGATTGCCCTCTGCCGGGACAAAGCCGCGGGTCTCCGCGTTCGACGCGATGTATTCATCGATGGCGGCGATGATCGCGTCCTTATCCGCGGTCAGCTCGACCTGCCGGACGGTAACGTACTCGGCAATCCAGTTTGCGATCTCTTCCTGATGGGAGAGGCAAATTAGAGTGTTTTCGTCGCGCTGGCTGTTGTTGATGCTGGGGATGGCGATGGCAGCCAGCATGGTCAGCACAGCAAGGATAATCATCAGGTCTATCAGGCTAAAGCCCCGTTGACGTGTGTTCAAGGGAGGCCTCCCGGTAAGGTTAACGTGTAACAAGAATCTCGTAGTCTAATACTAATAAAAACTTATGTTTAGCTCGTCTGGGTCTGTGTACGCACGGTTCGAGTTATCGTTAACACCGAGACCACAGAAACCCTGATAATCCGGCAGCGACTTTCCAGATTGACAAAAAGCCCAGCCCCCAGATTATCCATTTGCCCTATGATAGCGTTTTTTCGTCCTCTGGTAAAGGGGTTCGTTTAAGGTAATCGACCGCGGGACGATACCTTGTCGTTCAGCAAGCACAAACTTCCCCCAGAGTGCCGCTAGAGCAGGATTGTTTTCTTCGTGGGACGGGGAACCTTGACAACCAGGATCCGCAGCAGTGCGTCGCTCTCGTTGTACCAGCAATGGCGAATATTTGCCGGGCTGTCGATGAGGGTATCGGCTCCGACGGTCTTTTTTTCATCGCCGACCTCAACTACGCCCTCGCCTTCGAGAACATAGAAGATGGCATCTACCGGCGTGATGTGCGGCTTCAGCTGCTCACCGGGCTTCAGGTTCAGATAAACCACCTGGGCGTGTTCGGTGTCATAGAGCCGGGCGGCGTGGATGCCGTGGGGGTTTTCTGAGCTGGTAGCCGTCCGTGCGTCAACGGTTTTCATAGGGGTTTCTCTTTCCCTTCAATCATGTTGCCTTCAAGAATATATACCTCAGGCTGCTCTTCATCCTGGTTGCTACTGATTGCAGAAACGGCGATGGTAATCAAGACCGCTAATATCGAGAGGATGATCATCAGCTCTATCAGACTAAATCCCCGCTGCCTTGTCTTCATAAAGCCACCCCCGGACGATGACGCAATTTGTTCGAGCGTACCCCAGCTGCTTCTAGCCGATCAGCGAGGGCATCTGAAAGATCGGCAGGTACATCGAGATGACCAGCCCGCCGACGACCAGCCCCATGAAGATCATCAAAATTGGTTCGAGGAGGGAGGCGAGTCCGGTTACGGCGACCTCGACCTCGTCATCGTAGAAGTCGGCGATCTTGCCCAGCATCTCTTCGAGCCGTCCGGTGCGCTCACCGACGGCAATCATTGCCACGACCATCGCCGGGAAGACCGCGGTCTCTTTGAGTGGCTCGGCGATGGGTTGACCCTCGCCAACGGCGCGGCGGGTTTTCCGTACCGCCTGTTCGAGGAGCCGATTGCCAGCGGTGGCAGCTGTGATTGCCAGCCCGTCCATGATCGGCACACCGGAGCGGACTAATATCCCCAGGGTTCGGGAGAAGCGGGCGACAGCAACTTTAACAAATAGCTTGCCGAAGAGGGGCAGACGCAGCTTGATGGAATCGAGCTTGAGCCGTCCCTCGGCGGTTTCTCCGTAGAAGCGGAAGAAGAGCCAGATTCCGGCAATCAGAATCAGCGGGACGTAGAAGTAATCGCGGAGGAACTCGGAGATGGCAACCACGACGCGGGTTGGCAGCGGTAGCTGCGCTCCGAAGCCGGTAAATATGCCCTCGAAGAGTGGAATGATAAAGAGCAGGAAGCCAAGAGCCAGCAGGACGACCATCCCCAGTACCACGGTGGGATATGCCAGCGCACCGGAGACCTTGCGCCGGAGCGAGTCCGCCCGCTCCATATAACCGGCGAGCTGTTCCAGCACCCCTTCCAGGTTGCCAGATAGCTCTCCCGCCCGAACCAGAGAGATGTAGAGGCGGTCGAAGGTACGGGGAAAGCCTTCCAGCGCGTTAGACAGCGGCTGACCAGCCTCTACCTGGCGGCGGACATCGACGATGATCTCTGCCAGGTCGTCGGGGGATTGCTCCGCCAGGGTTGCCAGGGTTTGGATCAGCGGCAGCCCGGCATCAATCATCGTGGCGAACTGCCGGGTAAAGACGACCAACTCCCGCCGTTTGATTTTTACGTCTTTGACGGCGGCAGGCTCGATGGCGGTAACCATCACACCGCCCCCCCGGAGCTTCTGTAGTATCTCGTCGTAGCTGGCTGCCTCAAGCTCTCCGCTCAACAGCCGCCCGTCGGAGGAGCGTCCCCGGTAATTGAATCTGGGCAACCCCGCCTCCCGGATTATGAGTATATGAAGATAAACTCCGGTTAAGTATAAGCAGGGGCAGCGACGGTGTCAACTGAATGGAAGGGGGCTGCCCAATTCTCATCTATCTCGTCAGCAGGCGGAGCTTGCCATTTTCTATCTTCAGGGTGCAGATGGTTTTTGTGTAGCTGGAATCGAAGATGTCCGCCGGGGAAACATAGGTGCAGTTGGTCATGTTATCGACGAAGCGAAAGCGATTCCGCCACATTGGTGTCTGACCCCGTGATTTCTTCAAGACCTTACCCCCAGTCGGAACCTTATGCCACGCCGCAGCGACAAACTCCGAGCAGTGGTACTTGTGAGGATCTTCCATCCGATTGTACTTACTATACTTCCGACTTTTCCTCTCCAGCAGACGGCTAAAGAATCCCAGTATCAACCTCGACAGCCAGGTGGTTTTTTTCATCAAAAAACCGAACATCTCGGTGCTGAAGTGCCGACCATCAGCGCGGAGGATAAACGCCAGATTCGCCCACATATCGTAGATAGCCTTGTTGTCGATAACCTTTTTGGCGAACCCCACTGCCAGCTGGGTATCTTCTTCAACGGCTTCGGCACCGGTGAAGGGGTTGAGCGGACGCAGCCAGGTGAGAACGAGGTCGTTATCACCAAAGTAGAGCTTACGCAGGTCGGCGTGGGCGGCATGGGGTTCCACAGCGTGCCACGCCTGCCAGCCGTGATCGTAGAGCAGGGCGTGATGGTACTTGGAGCGAGTTACGAAGCGGACGCTCGCCTCGAAGATGCTGAAGATATTCTTCGGGGTAGGCTGGTCAACCAAGATCACATCGCCCCGCTGGATGAGCGCGGACCTGCCATCCAGTGAGATTCTATCCTGAAAATCCGATACCGCCTCCAGCTTCAGTTCATTGGATACCGAGACCAGCTGGTCAGGCTTCGGCTTCCCCGTGCTGGAAAGAACCTCAAGCTCGAAGTTACTCAAATTCAGATTGTCGGCGTACTCGCCTTCAAACCTAAACTCACACGGCTCACCAAAGCGGAACTCCCGGTCGGTGATGTGAAAAACGTCCTGCTCGCGGGGAGACTGACCGTCGGTGTAGTGAACGATCAGTCGAACCATAAGGTGGTAAAAGTAGCAGTTTCGCAGCCGAGGCTTATCCAGAATCTCGATTCTACCCGTCAGGACAAAGAAGTCCCCTTCCCGCTGGAGCCTCGGTGGCCGGCAGGTGATTTTGAAGTCGCTGTTTGTCCATTGCTCACAGAGATAAGCCATGCTTGTACTCCCCATTCCGCCGAAGAATCACAAAACAAGCGGTGATTGTAAGAAAAACCGGACGGAAAGACCACTGGTCTCAATCGGTCGCAATCATCAGCGAGCGCGTGGCGGGGTCATGGCGATTTGCCGGAGCGACCTCAAGGGCGGGCTGCTCCACTATGCCCTCGGCGGTAAATCGTTCCACAACAACGGTAAGGCTCTCCTCCTTGTGGAGCTTTGAGTACCCGGCAACCAGACTCGCCGCCAGCTCCAGATCAGCTTCCGAAGCCTCACCGGATTTGTGGCGCAGCAGACCGATGGGCGAAGAGACCTTCGCCTCCAATAGGTAATCCCCGGCAATCG
>JAIOSI010000211.1 GCA_021107695.1 bacterium | reverse complement strand
CTCCCCGGTGTTTACCAGAACCAGATTCGCACCGACACTTTCCGCCCGACTAAAAACCAGTGCCGGAGCGGTGTTCTTGCGGGGTCCGCAGGCGGTGAGCAATCCAGTTAATAACAGAACCGCCAGCAGAACGAAAGGAGTTGTTTTTGTAATTTTCATTGTTAATCAATCCAGACGGGAAAGAGGTCGTCGCTGGCATCGTTGTAGGTAACCTGGCGGACGAAGCCGCTGTCGAGTTCATAGACGAAAAGCTCGAAGTTGCCGAAGCGATCCGAGGCAAAGACCATGTATTCTCCGTCGGCGGAGAAACAGGGGTTGATGTCTAGCCCCGGCGACTGCACCAGATACTCCAGCGAGCCGTCCACGGTATCGAGAAGGATGATGTCGTAGTTCTCGTTCCCTGCTTCGTCGTCGGGAACCGCCGTGCAGATTGCCAGGCGGCGACCATCGGGATGCCAGGTCGGGTCGTAGTCCGGCCAGCCGTTATCGGTCAGCTTCTCGCTGAAGCTGCCCAGCGCGTCGGTGAGGTAGATTTCATCATCGCCGTTTTCATCAACTCCGGTATAGACCAGACGGACGGAGTCGGGATGCCAGGCGGCGTGGGACTTCAGCGTACCGGAGCTGGTCAGCTTTCGGGAGATCTCACCCTCGGCGGCATCAATCACATAAAGCTCGTGTCCCTCTCCGCTTTCGACACCGCGGAAGAGGGCGATCATCGTCCCGTCGGGACTCCACGCCGGGAAGGAGTCGTCGGCGTCGTTCCGCGTAAAGTTGCGGTAGATGCCGGGGTTTTGCAGGTCGGCGAGTTATATTTCATAATCACCGTAGTAGCCAGCCTGCGCCTCGAAGGCGAGCCGCTGACCATCCGGTGCCACGGTAACGTTGGTCGCCAGGATGGGGTTGCCGTCGGCATCGTGGGAACGAGTCAGCGGTCGGGGCAGCAGAGGCTCACCGAGGTCGAGGAGCATCACCGTGGAGCCTTCCCGGGTTCGATCGACAGCGACGTAACAGAGGAAACGCTCCTCCAGCTCTGTGGCAAGAGCAGCCGAGGAGAGGAGCAGCACCAGGAGAGTAGCGAGAGCAGCTTGCCTGAATGGGCGCATGGGGTTCCTTTGGAGTAGAGATACGGTAATGTGTTGAAAATGAAAGCTACTTAGACACTAATTCTTATTATTTCATTCTCAAATATAGGTTAGTTTTCTAAAATTTGACTCATCACAGGAAATTTACTCACGTAAGACTCAATAAACGAATTCGGCAATACACACCCACGTGTAAACCTGTAAAACTCCTCACCACTTATTGTCTTGTAAACTCCGACGATCCTTATTGAAATGCCGTCCCATGGGCAAAATGCGTACCCAACTAATTTTCCAGAATCGCCACTTGTACTTGTTGTTTCTTGATCTTTTGCACCAAACTCAACCAAATTGTTAGTACCGATAATCACAGGATTATCATCAGAGAAGGCAAGGGTAATAAAACGATACTGATCCCATTCATCCCCAGTGCTGCGTACGATACTATAAAGTTCTTCTGCTTTCTCATCTAAGTGGTTATAGAATAATTCTTTACCCTCACTATCAAGTGATCTTAAGTAATCTAATCTGGCATGTTTTGCTTCGCTATACCTGATAGATACCTGCAAACAATCATCAAGAGTTAAAGTACCCTCATGATTTAGACCAAGAGGATAGCTCAAAGCACGCACAAACCCATCTGGAGCCTGAAGAGGTACGGGAGCACCAATCACGATGTTTTCATCTGGATGCAAATGCGCAAGCCAGTCCTCAACCAAGTCTAATGCTCTTTCTTCGGCATCATCGGGTAACAAGTCAAGGGATATATAGGATATTTCCTGAGAAATATCCGCAAAAGAAACTGTGGCGGATAGAATCAGCAGAATACTAATGATCTTTGGCATAGTTACCCCTGAATTGCTTTATACACTAAAACTTACAGCTCCAGCGTTTTCTCCTCCAGAGCTTTTCCAACCAGGCGGCCTTTCTCATTCCGGCTCAGGCGGAAGAACGGCTGCTCCGGGTCGTGGGCGGCGATCATCACCCAGCCCAGCTCCTGACCTTCTTCAGAGTAGCGGGTTTTCTGTTGCATCGCCCGCAGCGGGTCAAGGTCATAGCCCATCACCCAGGGGCCGGGCAGGTGCGCCCGGGTTGGGCATTCATCGCCCAGATGACAGGCTACGCCCTCGCGACCTTCCAGCAGAATGATCTGATGCCCCACGCTGTGTCCGCCGCTGAGTCGGCAGCGGATACCCTTCATCACCTCGACATCGCCATCGATGATGTCCAGGAGTCCGGCAGCTTCGAGGGGGCGGAAGTTCTCTTCGCGATAGCTCGCCCGGTTGCGGTCGTGGGGGTGAGTGGCGGCGTACCACTCCCTCTTCTGCACCACATAACGGGCGTTGGGGAAGCTTGGAACGAGCATGCCATCATCATCACGCCGGGTACCGCCGCCGGAATGGTCGAAGTGGAGGTGGGTAAGGATGACGTAGTCAATCTCGTCGGGAGTAATACCCCGCCGGGCGAGGGACTCCACCAGGGTCGGCGGTTGCTCGATGGCGAAGATCGTCCGCTCCTTCTTACTCCACTTATCGCCCATGCCGGTGTCGATCAGAATCTTCTTCCCTTTGATCTCCACAAGGATTGATGCCGCGGCAAGACGGATGCGGTTCTGCTCATCGGCGGGGGCTTTGCGCTCCCAGATGACCTTTGGCACGACGCCGAACATTGCTCCGCCGTCAAGGCGAAAGTGTCCGTCGGAGATGACTGATAGCTTCATAGTACGACTCCAGTAGCGAATCTGCCAGGGTGTACTCAGACCCAGGGTGCTTGAACCAGATGAGTTCAGGGCAGGTGAGGCTGAATCGGGCTGGCGGTTGCCTGTTTTCATGATGAGACCACTGTCTCTGAGCCAGTGATAGTTTTGCGCTCCTACAAGCGTATCTTACTCCCCTTTGAGTAAAAGAGTCAAAGGGGTGTTTTCTTCGGGTGATTTTGGAGTACCTGCTGGCTATAGGGATACGGCGCGCCGTGCCTGCCCAGTAATAAAGAAGGGCAACCACAGGGGGTTGCCCCTACAAAAGAACACCTTCTTGTCAAATGCGGTTACGCTACATACCGCCGACCATCATGAACCATTCCTCGGCGTTGCTGGTGTAGAGCGTGCCATCGGAGCTGACGGCGTAAACGATCCAGTCGTCGGCTTCGGAATCGTAGAAGCTGTCGAAGGTGAAGCCACCCACGGAGAGGTTAACCCCCGCCTCTGCCCAGGACTCACCGTTCTGGTCGAGGTAGATTGCTCCACTGCCGTTCATCGCAAAGATGATGTAGCTGTTTAGTGCTGGATCGAGGAAGCCGTCGAGGTGGTATGGTCCGGAGCCGGGAACCTTAACGCCGTAGTCGAACCACTCCTCGGCACCGCTGACGAAGACCTTGCCACCACTGTCCACAGCGAGGACGAGCCAGTTATCGTCAATGACATCGTAGAAGGCGGTGAGGTTGTATGGACTGCTACCGGTGCAGGGCTTGCCGTCCTTTTCCCAGACATCGCCAGAGACTACCCAGAGCTGACCACCGCCGTCAACGGCGTAGATGATGTAGTCGTCAAGTTCGGAATCGTAGAAGCCGCCGAGGGAGTACGGCGCGCGTCCGGAGATATTCAGCTCAAGGTCGAACCATTCCTCAGCCCCGGAGCGATAGAGCCGCCCGTTGTTGTCAATGGTCAGGACGATCCACTCGTCGGCTTCGGGATCGTGAAAGCCGGTGAGGGAGTAAGGAGCGGAACCGGGGCAGGGCGTCCCGTCGGCAGCCCAGGCGTCGCCGGATGCCATCCAGAGCTGACCGTTGCTCTCGATGGAGTAGATGATGTAGTCGTCCAGCGCGGAGTCGTAGAAGCCGCACATATCGCTGACCTTGCCGCTACTGGTACTGGTAACGGTGGTGGACATCGGCTGAACCAGCGTGCCAGCCACGTTACCGCCAGCGGGCTTGTTGGCAAAGCCTGTAGTCGCCAGCAGCAGGATCAAAATCAGGGGGAGTAACCTCTTCATAGTTTATCCTTTTGTTGAGGGGGATCTAGTTGTACAGGAGAGCAAGGGTGTGAGTCTTTCATACCCATAGCATTCACGAAGTATAGCAGGGTCTCGGCTGATTTGTCCATTCCGACGGGGTTTTTTACAGGTAGAGACCAAGAACTGCATCGTAGAAGAACGAACCGTGAACCCCATGCAGCTGCTCCGCCGCCTGAATCAGCCGCTCCTCGGCGAATGCCGGAGCCATGAGCTGCATCCCAATCGGCAAACCAGCGTCGTCCTCTCCCCAGGGGATGTTCAGGGCGCAGATACCCGCCTCGTTCGCCGGATTGGTGAACATATCGGCGAGGTACATCGCCACCGGGTCGTCGCTCTTCTCACCGAGCTTGAAGGCGGTGGTCGGCGTGGTCGGCGAGATAATCAGGTCAACCTCCTCAAAGGCTGCGTCGAACTGTTGTCGGATGAGGGTACGCACCTTCTGCGCCCGGAGGTAGTAGGCATCGTAGTAGCCCTCGGCGAGGGCGAAGGTGCCGAGCATGATCCGCCGCTTGACCTCATCGCCAAAGCCTGCCCCACGGGTTCCGGCGTACATCCGCAGCAGGGCGTCGTCGTCCTCGGTAAAGACCGCGTCGGTATCATTGGGCAAGGACATCTGGCGGTTGCCGTAGTTCACCCCGTCGAAGCGGGAGAGGTTGGTTGAGGCCTCTGCCATCGCCGTGAGCATATAGACGGCGGTGGAGTGGACAATGGCGGGGAGGGAGATTTCCTTAATCCGGCAGCCGAGTTTTTTCAGCGTATCGCAAAGTTTGGTAAACGCTTCGGCTACCTTTGGCTGAAGCCCCTCTTCCTGCTGGAACTCCTTAATCACGCCGATGGTGGCGTTCTGCGGGTCAAAGCCAGCGGGGAGCTTCTCCGGCAGCTCAACACTGGTGGCATCGTGGGGGTCGGCTCCCGAAGAGACCTCCAGAGCTATTCGCAGATCGGCGGGATGGCTGGCGAAGAGACCTATCTGGTCCATCGAGCTGGCAAATGCCACCAGCCCGTAGCGGGAGAGCCGTCCGTAGGTCGGCTTGAGACCGTAAACTCCACAAAATGCGGCGGGTTGACGGACGCTGCCTCCAGTGTCCGAGCCGAGGGCTAGGAGAACGCCCCCTGCCGCCACGGCACTACCACCGGAAGATCCGCCCGGGGTGCGGGTTTCATCAAACGGATTGGTTACCGCCCCGAAGGCACTGGTCTCGTTGGAGGAGCCGAAGGCGAACTCGTCGAGGTTGGTCTTGCCGATGACCACGGCTCCCGCCTGTTCCAGCTTTTCCACCACGGTGGCGGTGTAGCTGGGGACGTAGCCCTCCAGCAGCTTACTGCCACAGGTGGTCGGTTCTCCGCCCCAGCAGAGGTTGTCCTTCACCGCCAGGGGAACGCCGTAGAGCGGCAGCTTGCTTCGCTCCTCCGGGGAGAGTTCCGCCAATGACGCTGCTCGCTGCTGTGCCTTCTCTGTGAAGATCGTCAGCCAGGCGTTGTGTCGCT
>JAIOSI010000281.1 GCA_021107695.1 bacterium | reverse complement strand
ACCCGGAGCTGTTCCGGGGTCTCGGCGATCCCTGCTTCTACAGCGGAAGAGGTTTCCGGGGCTGCCAATGGAGTCTCCCGTTCGATGCTCATGTCCGGCTCTACATCGAGGAGCAGGAAGGCGTTCTCGATGGTTTGGCGCAGCAGGTTAACGTTCTCCTCGGAATAGCTCCAGTCCTTGCGGGCGCTATAGTAAACGTCGAAGGTGTCCTTGAAGGCAATCACCAGGGCAGCGGCGGCGGAGGGATAGCCCAGCGCCGCCAGGGTATTCGCGGCGGTGATGTTTACCAGCAGGTTGGGGTCGTTGAGCAGCGCGCCTTCGATAAGCTCCTGATCGCCATAGTTGTAGCGTCCGGCAAGATATACCACCGTGAACCGCCGTACCTCCGGCTCACCGTGTTCACGGAGGAGGAACTCAATTTGCTCGTTATTCTGGGAGTCAAAGATATGGAAAAGTCGCCGAGGAGCTTCTTCATCGAAGGTTATGTCATGGTTGGCCAGATAAGCGAGCAGAGGTTCGAGGCTTAGGTTGGGTAGGTTGCAGTAGGCCATGAAAGCCGCGTTGCGGACGAGGTTGCTGGGGTCGCCTGCCATAGCCCGCTCCAGCGGATCGATTGACCGGGCATCGCCCAGTTCCCCCAGAGCAGCGGCAGCGGCAGCGCGGGACTCCGATTCCTCGCCCTTTTCCAGCAACTCCAGGAGCGGGAATAGCAAGCTGGCATCTCCCGCCAGAGTGGCTGCCTGGGCAGCGGCGGTCAGGCGCACCGCCGGGGTTTTGACATCGCCAAGCACCTTGGCAAGGGTCGGGGCAGCGGAGGAATCGCCAATCGCGCCTAAAGCCAGCAGAGCGGCGGTTGATTCCCGCATCGAAGCGGGGGCTGACCTCTCTGCCCATTTAATCAGCACGGGCAGGGCATCCGTTGAGCCGGTCGCTCCCAGGGCGGTGATAATCATCGCCCGGTCGGTGGAGTTCTCCACCCTGTCCAGAGAACGCAGGAGAGACGAGGTTGAATCTTCACTGACCAGTTCTGCCAGCACATTCCCCAGAATCTCCGGGGCGTTGTCATCGTTCCAGACCTCTTCATCCTCGAAAAGCTCAAGAATCTCCTCAACAGTCTTCTCGGTTCCGATCTTGACCAGCGATTCCGCAGCGGAGATGTAAAGCAGGTCGGTGTCTTCTATGGTAAAACCGCTCAGGAGAACCTCGGCGGCGACCTCTCCGCCGATAAAGCCCAAAATGATATGGGCATAGGAGATTAACTGCACCGTGGGGCGAGGCTCACCGTTGATGAAGTCGGCAATGATCTCGACCCCATCTTCATCTCCCAGAATACCCAGTGCCTGTAAAGCATCTCCCTGATGATAGGGAGTTCCCGAATTCAGTATTCCTTCAGCACCGTCGAGGGCGGAGTCATCGCCAAACCGTGCCAGAACCAGCGTGGCAGCGGCCAGATTGCCCTCATCGGCAAGCTCCAGATCCAGTATCCGACGAAGCAGACGATGACCAGAGCTTGAATCCTGATAACCGAGAGCAGTTACTGCGGCATTGATTAGCTCCGGTGTCTCCAGAGCCTCTCTGATTGTCGGCAGAGCGTCATCGGAACCGGTCGCTCCAATGGCAATCAGCAGAGAATACCTTGTGTACAGATCATCTTCGCTGTCGTAAAGCTCAGTCAGCACATCCACATCGGGATAGCCGGGTAGTGAAGCAGCCGCCTCTTTCCGCACCTGAGGATAGGGATCGCTTCGTACCAGCTCAACAAAGAGCGATTGAACCCGCTCGCTATCCGAATCGGTGTTGCGCAACGCCCTAACCGCCGCTTGCCGCAGACCGGGGTCATCGCTCTCAGCGGCATGGAGCAGTACGGAGGTGTACTCTGCTCCACCGATGGAGCAGAGCGCGTCTGCCGCCAGACGGCGAACCTCGAAGTCGTCGTCCAGGTTAACCAGATCAGCGACGCTATCTGCTGCACGCTTATCTCCCAAATCCCCCAGCACCTGAACCGCCAGACGGCGTACTGCCACATCGCTGTGCGAGAGCTGCTCCATCACAATGATGACCGCACTTGGTACATTTACGGGAGGAGCCGTGGATAACGCACTCCGCATCGCCTGCAGTGCCGTTAGTCGTTCACCTGCGGTTGTCGCCGTCGAAAGCATAGGAACGACCTGGGCAAGCTGGCTCTCTACCCACTCGACTGAGATGGCTTTGGGAGAATAGACCATCTTCGGCACTTCGCTCTCCGTAGCAATAACCGGAAGAGCAAGCAGCAGAGCGGTGAAAATCGCAAACAGGATAAAGCGTTTCATCATTGCCTCCGGTGAAAATCGCAGAACCTCGTTTATTTGCTACTCCTCGTCATCGTCCGAAGAACCCTCTATCCGAACTGACTCAAAGGCACTTGCCCAGCCCGGACGGGGCGGTGGCGACATACTCTGGGTCAGCCATTCTTCCGCCGAGAGAGCCGCGGGCAGCTTCTGCTCGTAGTAGCCGTAGGCGGCGCCGACGACGATCTGGCGGCTGCCGTCGGGGAGGGTAACCAGTCGCAGCAGTTCCTCCGGCTTGCCGATGGCGGCGTTGAGCCAGAGTCCGCTGCCGTAGTAACTAACCAGCCGTGCCGGGCTTCCGCTGACGTTACAGTTGTCGGTTAGCTCCGCAGCGAGGTTACCAAAGGTAATCAGGAAGTAACGGTCGTCCTCGGAGAGAGGAATCCCGGAGACCTGCTGCCGCGAGATAGTGCCGAGTCGGGT
>JAIOSI010000243.1 GCA_021107695.1 bacterium | reverse complement strand
AGGCCTTCGAAACCGACGTAACACGCCTGGATCAGTTCCAGTGGATTGACATCCCGGAAACCTACGTCTCTACCTCCACCTTCTATGTCGCTTTTGAAGAGGCGTGGGACGGTGGAAACCACGACGGAGTTGGTTTTGATACAGACGATCAGCATCCAAGTCACAACTGGTATTACGAGAACGGTACCTGGTACGATAATTATCATGGCTGGTCTGACATCATGATTCGCTGTCGCTGGAGTCCGCCGGGGGCGATTGAGGAGAACAGCTGGGGGCAGATTAAGGCGAACTCCAACGATTATTAGACTGCGCCATTCATAAGCCTTCAAAGATTTTGAGATTAACAAAAGAGCCGCTGTGTGTGGCTCTTTTTCGATAAGATTTTTGTAAAAGTGCTGATTTCTCTCTACTTTCTTTTCAACAAATTGAGAGACAACTCATCGGTGCTGCCCCTTGACGGAGTTCGTTTTTGGTGATACATTGGGTCGTGTGGTGCTGGGGTTCTTAGAGAAGAAAAAAGAGGAGAGAAAATGAAAAAGATTGCGCTTATTCTTGGAATGCTTGTTCTGTTGGTCTCGGTTTCTCAGGCGTACTCATACCTTTACTGGGACGATGGCTATAAAGTCGATGCTAAAGCCTGGAACAATACGGGTTGGTACTGGGCGGTTGAGTTTGATGATAATAAAACAGGAGGAGATCCCGGCTTTGTCAACCAGATAGGTCTGGTGATCGCGTCCAACTACCCCGACAGTACCTACGAGGGTGGCTGGGTTATGATCTTTGAGGATAATTCAGGGGTACCAGCAGGAACGGAAATCTTTCGACAGGCCTTCGAAACCGACGTAACACGCCTGGATCAGTTCCAGTGGATTGACATCCCGGAAACCTACGTCTCTACCTCCACCTTCTATGTCGCTTTTGAGGAGGCCTGGGACGGTGGAAACCACGACGGAGTTGGTTTTGATACAGACGATCAGCATCCAACCCACAACTGGACCTATGAAAACGGTACCTGGTACAACAATTACCAAGGCTGGGCTGACATCATGATTCGCTGTCGTTGGCGATTATGCGGCGGTGCCGTTGAAGAGGCAAGCTGGGGACAGATTAAGGCGAACTCCAACGATTATTAGACTGCGCCATTCATAAGCCTTCAAAGATTTTGAGATTAACGAAAGAGCCGCTACACGCGGCTCTTTCTGTTGGGTTGAACTCGTCGGGTGTCTTCTCCTAGAGGCTAATCTCGGCTCCCAGAGAGAAATGACGCGGCTCGGCGGGATAGTCGTTGTCCGCTGCGGTGTTCCCAAAGGCGACCGGAATATCGCTGTCGGTGAGGTTCTTTACCCCGGCAAAGATACTGAAGCCCTGAGCCATGCGATACTCAAAGCGGGCATCCAGAGTCAGCGCGGCGGGAATCGTCTTCTCCGTCATCGTTACATCGGGAGCGTTGGAGTAGTCCGGATAGTACGCCACCCGGTCGCCGAGCCAGTTGGCGGTAACCGAGAACCCGGTGTCCACATCGCCAAAGATTAGCGAGGCGGAGAGCTGATGCTCCGGCAGGAAGGCGGCGCGGCGTTCGACCATTGCGGTGCGGGTCTCACCATTCACAAAGTCCGAGTAGATCACCTCGCTGCGGTTCTGGGTCGCGCTGAGAAAGGTGTAGCTGGCGCGCAGGCTTGCCCCGAAGAGGAAGGGAGTGCGCAAGATCAGTCCGGCACCGAGGACGGTCTGCTCGTCCACGTTCGTTGGTGACCAGTTCGCTCCGGTTGCGTCGGGTTGCCAGGCGATCAGATCGCTGGTCTGGCGATAGAAAACATCGGCATTCAGCCAGAGGAAATCAAGTTCCTGCTCGATATCCAGCTCCGCTTCCCAGCCTTTCTCCGGCTTGAGGTCGGCGTTGCCACCGGTAGGCCAGTAGAGGTCGTTCAGCGTCGGGGCGCGGAAGGCGGTTCCGCCAGCCAGACCGATTCTGGTCTGGTCGAAGCTGATGCCAACCCGAGCGCGAGGGGCGACATTGATGCCAAAGTCGGAGTGATAGTCCAGCCTGGCGGAGGCAGCCGCTGTGAGGGTATTGAAGCTGCCGGCAACCTCCAGCCAGCCACCGATGTTGCTGACATCGGGAGTCCAGGTCGTCGGCGTGGCGGTGGGGTCATGGTCATCGCCATCCACCCACTCCGTGGAGACACTCTCCGCGTCGAGGGTATCGCTGCGGTAGTCGGCACCGATCTCCAGAGCCAACTCCGGCATCAGTTCGAACTGGGTCCAGAGCGAACCGTAGAGGGTTTCGGTCAGGTAGCCAGCATCCAGCTCGGTCAGGTAGAAACCCCGGTAGCGGGAGTGATAGTCCAGATCATGGGTGCGCCAGCCGAGGTCGGCGTGGAGGGTCAGCCCACCGAGCCTGCCAGCGTAGTTGAGGGTCAGGCTGTTGTAGTTGTCCTCCTGGTTATCGAAGAGGCTGTTGGCGGTTTTGCTGCCGAACTCCGGAACAAAGGCATCGCTCGGCGTCGGTCCCGGTACTCCCACGGTGGCATCGAGGAGGCTGAACCCCAGGGCAAAGCGATGGTCGTCGAAGTCGGCACTGAGCTTGGCGTTGAGCGAAGCCTTGTCCGAGGCAGAGTTATCGCGCCAGCCGTCATGGTTGCTCACCGCTCCACCGACGCGCAACTGCACCGGACCGAGAGTTCCGTGGACAGAGCCGCTGTACCGCTCCATTCCGCCGTTACCGAAGGTGATTCCAAAAGTAGCCGCATCGCTGACCACCGCGCTCTTGGTAACCAGGTTGATAACCCCGCCGAGGGCGGCACTGCCGTAGGCATCGCTGGCAACTCCCCTGTAGATTTCGATGCGAGCGAGGTCATCGAGGGAGATAGCAGAAAGGTCGGTGGTTCCGTTGGTCGGCTGGCTCTGGGGAATACCGTCCACCAGAATCAGCGTCTGAGAGCTTGACGCTCCGCGCAGACTGATCGTAATCAGCCCGCCGGGAACGCCGGTGTCGTTGAGACGAACCTCTGGCAGGGTGGCAAGGAAGTCGGGCAGATCCTCGGCAGAGGCGGCGAGAATGGCACTCTCCTCAATGACTATCCAGCCGCTCTCTTCGGGCGGGTGAATCTCACGGACGGAATAGCTCTCAAAGGTAAAGGCGATGCTCACGAGGAGCAGCAGGGCAATGGTAAGGCGTTTCATCGTAACCCCCTGAGTGGGTTAGGGTTGAGAATCGTTAAACGAGAATACAAAAGGCGACCCAAACGGAGTTTCCGTCGGGTCTGCTCAGGGGATGATAAGCTGTAACATGGCGTGCCGCATGGCTACCTCCTTAGACGCGAAGGGGGTGAACCAGAGCGGGCTGGGTCTCCTGGCTTTCGGAACAGTTCTCAACAACAAACGACAAGAGGTAGGTTTTTATGGTAAGCTACCGCTCAAACGCTCTCTTGAAGTTTTTTGAGGTTTTGACGCTCTGTTCCGATTCACAGTGGCGCGACCGCGACGGATTTGCACCGTCTTCCCCGGGCTATTGGCGTAGTAGATGTGCCTTTACAGGCTGGGCTTCTAAGTGCCCCCAACAGCCACCCGTTCTGAGGAATAAGCTGAGGCGGGATTGTAACACAGTCTGATGACTTTGGGTTCGACCTTGATAAAGGCAGCAACAGACCGTAACAGTTCACTTTTAGGGGATAATCACTCAAAACAGGACCAGCGGAGCGGCTATTGTGTAAAATGCATCGAATCTGCTCTTAGCCGTTCTGGAAGCGTCGCCAAAATAGCTTGTAACTAGAATAATTACCGTAAATTACGCCCTCGAACAGATGCACTGTTAAGTGATTATCCCCCTTTTAAGGACTCTAACAGCGGAAAGTCTATGATAAAGGAAACCACCGTTGACAGTTGGCAGTTTCTCAACGAACGCCTGAACTGTACCCCGACATTGGCTCTGATCCTCGGCTCTGGTCTCTCGCGAATTACCGATGCCGTGGAGGAGCGGGTAACCGTCGAGTACGCTGAAATCCCCGGTATGGGCGCGGGAACGGTGCAGGGACATTCCTATCAGGTAGTATCCGGCTACCTGAGCGGAATCCCGGTGGTGATCTTCTCCGGTCGCTTCCACTACTACGAGGGCTACAGCCTGAACGAGGTTACCCGCCCGGTGCGGCTGGCGCAGACCCTGGGTGCGCAGAAGCTGATCCTCACCAACTCGGCTGGTAGTCTGCATCAACAGTTGCGTCCCGGATTCTACACTGTCATTACCGATCACCTTCTCCTGATGAGTGGCAATCCCCTGCGTGGGAATAAAAACAACGGACGGCGACACAATGTCGTCCCGATGACCAACGTCTATGATTCAGAGCTGCGGAAGTTTGCTGTGGCAGAGGCGGAGGAGCTGGATCTGCGAGACAAGGAGGGGGGTT
>JAIOSI010000009.1 GCA_021107695.1 bacterium | reverse complement strand
TGGACGGAAAGATCAGCGTTGGAGACTCCACAATCTCCCTGCGCGATCTCCGCACCTGCGGCTTCCTCGGCAGACGTTCACAGGGCTATACTTTCACGGTAACGAAGAGCAAAAAGGGTCAGATCCGCATAGCGGACATCACGATCCACTTTGGCTACTTCACGCCGAGTACCCAGCAGGTTTTGGGCGAACCAAGACTTGCCGATGCGGTAACCTCCGGGGGGTTCCTTGACCCGGATCAAAAAGTGTTCACAGGATTTCTGGTCGGTTCTCTGTTACTGGCCGGAGCCTATGGCTACCTAAGCACCTTCGCGGTGCATGACCCCACAGCCGCGCTGGACAACCTTCCACCTTCGCTGGAAAAACTTCTGGTCTCCGAAGATGCCGCGCCGCTCAACATTGGCGATGCCGGAGGCGAGGGCGATGCCGACGTAGTAGAAGAGATTGCTGTTGAAGCTACCTCAGAAGGAACCGGAACCGGTGGTGGTGGTGGTGGTTCTTCCGACGTTGTTTCCGAAGGCCAGGCGATGGGATCCGGCGCAGCCGAGTTTGCCATTGCGTCGATCATGAGTAACGTGGTCGGTGGAGCCGGAGGAAGCACCGGAATCGCGATGGGAGCCGGAACCGCAGCCCTGATGAGTACCGGAGTCGGTACCGTTGGAGCCGGTGGCGGTGGAGCCGGAGCCGGTGGAACCGGTGAAGGCGACGGCTTTGCCAGTGCCGCTGGTGGCGGTGGTGGTGGAATCTCGCGCACAGAGGCTGGCTCTGGTGGCGGACCAACAGTTACCAAGGCTCGCGCCGTGGCACCCACTGCCTCGGTCAGCAGCTCCTCCTCCGATGTTTCATCGGACGCGATCAGCAAGATCTCCAACTATATCCGCGCTCGCGGTGGCCAGATCAAGCGCATTTACGAGCGTTATCTGGCGGATAACCCGATGCTCGCCGGACGTGTCGTTGTTAACGTAACGTTTACAAACGGCTCGGTCTCCAGTGCCAGTATCGCCGGAAACACCACGGGTAATGGTGCATTAGCCAATGAGATTCTCTCCACGGTTCGAGGGTGGAGCATTGGTGGAATCGAAGGAACAGTAAGTCTCAGCGTTCCCTTCGTCCTCCAGCCGTTCTAGCACCCGGTTATATTCAATCATCCACCGGGTCTGTGCGGCACGCACTCATACCCGGATATGGTTGGAGGGAGCGGCAACGCTCCGGATAACAAAAAAGGAGAGCCGATTGGCTCTCCTTTTGCAGCATGATGCTGCACTCAGAACTGGGCTTCGCCCAGAACCCCTTGATGTTCCCCTGGCTTTTCGCATGATGTTCCCCTTTCCCCCAGGGGGAAGTTCGGGAAGGGGGGCTATCGCCAATCAATATCAATACCAGAAAGTCATCGAATGGTAGAGTGGATAACATCCGCAAGGTTTTAACGTCGTGGGGACAAACCTCTGTGTCTGCCCCTAATACGAAAAGGGCGAAGACAAGCTTCGCCCCTGCATTCTCGGTTCGGTTACGCGAATATTCACGTGAAATGGCAGTGTTGCCTAGCCACCCTTACAGCTACTCTGAGCCTACAGATACCCCAGGGCGGCTTCGATTCTCTCAAGCCAGCCGTCGAAGACCGCCGGGGTGAGTTCCTCGTCGAACAGTCCCTCGCCACCGCCCAGGTAGCTTTTGTTCAGGCGGTGGAGGCTTGCCAGGGCGTGAACCAGCTGTCCCGCTGCCAGGGCATCCTCCTGAGGAACCTGGAAGGAGTTGTTGCGCGTCCGGGCAATCTCTCCATACTCACGCAGCTGGTCGAATCCCAGACAGGGAGCCAGATCGAACACCGGGCTACCGACGGAAAAATCGCCCCAGTCGAGAAGCAGGAACTCGTCGTCGCTCATCCGCAGGATGTTGGCAGGTCGCAGGTCGCCGTGGATCAGGCACTGACCAGAGGAAAAGACCAGATCAAGCAGTTCGTCTTTTCGCTCCAGCGTGGAGGTCAGCAGCGGCTCAAATCGACTTCGCCTCTCTTCCATCTGGGGCAGTTCAAAGAACTCCTCCAGCTCCATCTCGGTCAGACGATTATCCCACAGTAACCTGCTCGATTCCCGATAGCCGCGCTTGATGTACGCCGAAGCGTGACCAATGGTGGCGGCGTGGAGGGTTGCCAGGTCTGATAGAATATCGTTGGGCAGACCACGGGATGACCAGACCGGGTTCTTCTCGCTCGGCTCTTCCTGCTCTGTCAGAGGAAGCCCGGCAAGGGTGTTTCCGGTGGTATAGAGGTAACAGAAAGCCTTTTGCAGTCCCCGTGGACCGTAAAGCTCCACGGCGGGAGCGACCACCCGGGGCTGTCTGGTCAGGCCGAGTCGCCGTCCCAGTACATAGGCTTCGATTTCTCTGTCATGGGGTATTTTTACGAATAAACTGATGAACTGTTGACCCTGACGACCAATGCGAGCATTAATCCGGGCTTTTCGCGGCGCGAAACCGAAGCTGCGTCCGTTAAAAGCGGTGGTAGAGTAGTATTCAGGCTTGGAAAAGGAAATGTCATCGATCGCGATCGAGGAGGAAAGCTCACGAGCAAGGGAGTTTTCCAGCGAGGTTCGTCCAACCGGGGTTACGGCCCAGCCGGGAGCACCAGTGGTTTGAATCGGCATAATTATCCTCTCAGGAGCATGAGTTACGTTCAGTGAATGGTATTGTTGTCGTTAGTTGTTTTCTTACTTCTCTTTGGTCGGACTCGTCCGACCCTGATCGAACAGATATAACACTTCTGACAATGAGACCGTCGCCTCCGTGATCGTCGAAAAGGTCAAGTCAGCTGGCTACTCAAAAGAGCTTAACCAAAAGTCCAGCGCGCGACGGTAGTGGGAAATCACAATGGAGCCGCCGGCGATCAAACCGATATCCAGGGTCTCGATCAGTTCGGCGGTGGTTACCGCTTCCTGGGAACAGCGAATCAGATGATACGAGACGCAGTCATCACAGCGCAGCACCAGGGAGGCAACCAGTCCGAGGAGTTCCTTCTGCTTGGAGCTGAGTTCACCGGACTGATAGGCCTTCTCGTCCAGGTTGAAGAAACGCTTCGTCACCAGACCGCCCTCGGCGAGAAGCTGCTCGTTGAGGCGTTGTCGTTCCTTCAGAAAGTCTGCGGAGTTTTTCTTCATATATCCTGCGGAAAAGCTCTCTTCAGCAGCAAGCTCCAGAACTACAGTGTAGCAGATTATTGGTAGTTGAGCAATCGGTCGCCCGCGGGCAAAGATAGAACTCAACGCTTGTAACCACCAGTCACCAATAGTATTACGCTTCACAAAGAACTTTTGGTTCCCCCTGAATCAGTTTTTTCAAGAAATCAAAAACTAAAATGTCCCCTTAACACTGCTTAACCGTGCAAGGTTACTTCAAAAAACGCTGTGATGCAAGAGAGTAGTCGTGAATATTCAAAAAATCTATCCCTCCGCCCGCGAAAGAACGCCAGTAACCTTATTCAACCTCGGCAACTGACAAACATCAATATCTATTGTACAATCTGTTTTGATTGAAGGAGTTCTCAACTGAAAAAAAGAGGAATGCTATGAACTACCGAGAATACGACACCGCGCCGGAAACCCTGCCCCTAGAGGTCTTGCGCCGGAAGTCTCTTGATGATATCCATGAGCAGTTCGGCAATGCCGACCTCACCGCCTGGTACATAGAACACCTTGACCCGCGACCCGGCGAACGAATCATTGACCTCGGTTGTGGTGTCGGTATGCTCTCCGTTCCTCTGGCGAAGAAGGTCGCTCCGGACGGGCGCATCATGGCAAGTGATGACGACGATGATCTCAAGCCGATCTGGGAGGCGATCAGCGAAACCAACAACCTGCCGTTGCACTTTATTCGGCAGGATTTTTCGCTGGACTGGCCCTGGCCCAACCACTCGGTAGATGCCGTAGTCGCTCACTTCTCTATCGCGACCATGCCCGATCAGGAGCTGGCTCTCCGTGAGCTGCAGCGGGTGCTGCGCCCCGGTGGACGGGCGATGGTGGTTGGCTCGGCTCCGGACGACCAGGCTGATTTTAGAAAACTCCATCTGGAGCTGGCAGGGGAACACCCCACCGCTGAGCTGATCGCCTACGGACACGACATGGTCTCGGAGATTCTACCCTCCCTCGACGAGGTATTTGGTGCCGGGGAGCGGGTCAGCTTCACCAACGAACTGCGCTTCAACCGCCCGCTGGAGGTAATGGAGTTCTACGCGACCGGCAAGCTCTACGGACTGCTGGCGGTAGATAGCGATGCCAGAGACAACCTCCTCGACCTCATCTTCCACGCCGCTGAAGACCGAATCATGCAGCAGGGCAGCTTTACCGTTACTCGCCGCCTGGTCGGCGCGGTGTACTACAAATAGTCGGGAGAGACCTTTGCATAATTCGTTGGATTTGACTTTTCGTCCATTCGGGAGGCTGCCCTCAAACTGCCAGCATTTCTGTAACGGTAACAGATACCCGTAGTTATAAAATTGCGGTGATTGTCAGCCAAGCCGAACGTTCGAGTCGAAGGTATTTATGCAAAAGTCTCCGGAATGAACTCAACTCCAATAAAAATTGCTGTGCTGACCGGCTGTCGTTCCGATTACGGTCTGTTGCTGCCGCTGTTGCGGGTGTTGAGGGACGAACCGCGCTGCGAGCAGACCGTTTACGCCGCCGCCGGGCATCTCTCGGTAAAAATGGGGCTGACTGCGCGGCAGGTGGAAGCCGACGGCTTCGCGCCGATTCACCTGGCACCGCTGGACGATGCCGATGATTCCCCGACGGGAATGGCGGCTCTGGCGGGACGGGTTACCGAGTCCCTGGCAAGCCTCTGGCGACAGGATAAACCGGACTGGCTCGTCGTACTGGGTGACCGGGTCGAGGTACTTGCCGCTGCGGTAGCCGCTTGGTACGCCCGGGTTCCTCTGGCGCAGCTTCAGCCCGGCGACCTTTCCCTGGTGGATAACGGTCCGCGTCATGCCACCAGCCGTCTGGCAAGCCTTCTCTTTCCCGCAACGACTTTGGCGGAGGAGAGGCTCCTCAGCTGGGGTGAGGAACCGTGGCGGGTGAAGCAGGTCGGCTCGCTCTCCGTGGACAACGCCCTCTCCCACCCACCGCTCGGTGAAAAAGAGCTTGTGGAACTGGGCGCAGAGACCGGACTCGACCTCTCTGGCGATTTACTGATCCTGCTCTACCATCCGATTCCCGGTGAGGCAGCAGCAACCCTGAGCGGACTGGATGCCTGCCTGACCGCCGTGGATTCAACGGGTTTGCCGACCCTGGCGGTCTATCCCAACGCCGATGCCGGCGGAGGGGCGATCATCGAACGCCTGAGCAGCTGGGCGGCTACGGGTAGTCAGCAAACCGTGGTAAAGAACCTGCCACCCAGTAGCTTCATCGGTCTGCTGCGCCGCTGCCGTACTCTGATTGGTAACTCCTCGGCGGGAATCATCGAGTGCTCCGCTCTGGGAACCCCGGTGGTCAATGTCGGCTCCCGTCAGGGAAACCGAGAGCGTGGAGAGAACGTCTTTAACGCCGCTTGCGCCGACGAAGCCCGCTCCGTTCTGAGTCAGATTCTGACCGATGAAAACCTGCGAGAGCGGCTGCGACAATCGCCCTCGCCCTATGGAAGTGGCGAAACAGCAGAGCGGATTATCAAAACACTGCTTGAAACCCCGCTCAACGATAGTCTCTTCAACAAAGGACTGGAGACCTTTGCATGATTCGATGGCTTTGACTTTTCGCTCGTTATGGAGGCTGCCGCCAGACTGTCTGTAATTCTATAACCGTAACAGATATCGATAGTGATAAAACTACAGTTACTATTAGCCAAGCCTAACGCGCGGGACAAGGGTTCTTATGCAAAAGTTTCGACTGGTAACTCCGTGAGTGCTTCAATTCCCGCCATTGTGATCGGTGCCGGGGGTCACGCCCGGGTGCTTATCAGCCTGCTGCGCCTGGTGGGGGAGCTGAAACCGGTGGGGATTCTTGATGATGATGAAACCCGCTGGGGTGAGGAATACGATGGCGTACCGATCCTCGGCTCGGCTTCGCTGCTGAAGGAGCATCCCGGCAATGCCGAAGCCTGTGTAATCGGCATCGGGCGTAATTCGGTTCGAGCGCGTCTTTTTATGTTTGCTCGTCAGCACGGTTACAGCCTGCCCGTTCTTGTCCATCCCTCCGCCGTGGTCGCTGCTGATGTTTCCCTGCCCGCAGGAGTTCAACTGCTGGCAAACTCTGTGGTCAACCCCGGAACGAAGCTCGGCGAGAACGTTATCCTCAACACCGGAGCGCAGGCGGACCACGACAATCGAATTGGCTCCCACGTCCATCTGCATCCGGCGGCAATCCTGGCAGGTGGAGTGGAGGTCGGTGAGTTCACCTACATCGGTACCAACGCCGCCGTGAATCCCTACCTCAGCATCGGCGCACGCTCGATGGTCGGCAGCGGCTCAATGGTTACTAAAGACATCCCCGACGGTGTGATGGCTTACGGCGTTCCGGCGCGGGTGATTCGCCCCTGGGACGGTGTTTAGAGGAGAAGGTATGAATAAGCTATTTATTACAGTAACTGACGATATCAAGGCTGCCCTCACGGTCATTGACTCCGGTGGTCGGCGAATCGCCCTTGTCGTGGACGACGCTGGCAGACTGCTCGGTACTCTTGCCGATGGCGACGCGCGGCGACATCTCCTCAATGGAGGTAGCCTGGACGACCCCATCGAGGCCGCCTATCACCGTAACCCGTTGACCACGGAGTCGGCGACCCTGACGGCGGAGCTGCGCCGGGAAATGGAGCGGCGGGGGGTTACCTGCGTTCCTGTTCTGAAGGATGGCAAACCGGTGAGCCTGTTGTCCCTGAGCGATGCCGCGGACTCCGACCTGCCAGCGATTCTCGGCGGCAAGCCGCTCTTTGTGGAGCCGCTGCCGGTGGCTCGACCAACCCTGCCGCCCTTCGCAGAGCTGGAGGACGACCTGCGCCAGGCAATCGAGAGCGGGATGATCACCAACGGTCCCCAGGTCACCGCCTTTGAAGAAGCCGCCGCGACGTACATTGGCGTTTCGCCGGAGCAGGTAATCGCTCTCTCCAGCTGCACCATCGGGCTGACCCTG
>JAIOSI010000223.1 GCA_021107695.1 bacterium | reverse complement strand
TACGAAGGCACCAACCAGATCCAGCGCCTGGTCATCGCCACCAGCCTGATCCGGGAGAGTGCGAAGAAGCACCACTAAGCGTTGGCTCCTTCCATTGAGATTGTTGGCAGGGACACGTCACAGAATACCGTGTCCCTGCCAAACTCAACGCGCGTCTTGGATAAACATCGGCACTAACATACCATCAAACAATAAGTTACAAGTTTACTAACATCTCAACATCTCTTTTTCAACGAGTTACGGCACTGTGCCGGAGTTACGGAATCTCACCCCCATCCAACCGGGTAGCAGTCAACAAGTTAACAGATTGCTATGTTCCTTAACCGTTTTGTGGAAAACCTCTTGAAAAGGTGTTAATCAAGCCCTGCACTTTGTTTGCAGAATGTTGAACTTCAGCAAAAACCGTCTTCTCCACAATTCTTAACAAGTTATCAACATTTACCAAAAACCAGTAACAGACTAAAAAACAGGCGGCTACAGGCATGGAGTAATCTAGAACGGCTCTGTGAGCTAATTCCACACTGATGACTTATCCTTTCCATATAAGCATCCCTTAACAGCTTAAAAAATAGATTGATGGGCGTTCGAAAAAATTGTTTTTCAACAGTCAACACACCTACTGCTTTTCTCTAATCAGAAATTAAACTTTAACTTTGCTGGCTTAAGATTCCAAACTCTTCCCTAAAAATCAGATAATCACTCAAAACTAGACCAACAAAACATCCGCTGTGCAAACTACGCAAAATCTGTAATCCGGCTAAGAGAGAGGCAGTAGTGGCAGTTTGAAGCTGGCAACGCGGTGCGTTGCATCACAGAGCTGAGCTTCGCCCAGAAAATCTTGAGTTTGTCCGCTCACTTCGTAGTTTATAAGAAAGCGTGTTGTTGCCGCCTCTGCCACTATTAGTTGTCTTTGAATTGCAGCAGGTTACCTCCTAACCATAAATACAACAATACGATAACCGAACAGATCGGTTCATCGCTGAGTGATTACCACTTTCACGATTAACCAAATTTCCGGACACAAGTAAAACTAACCAGCAAACACAACAGTAACAACCATTCCCAGGAGTTGTGATGAGCTTTAAGTTCCTGAAGATCGAAGAACAGCAGTACGAAAATGCCCACCCGTCGGTAACTCTCACCCTTGATCGCCCAAAGATGAACGCCCTCAACCGAAAGTTGTTGGGTGAGCTGGATGAGTTCCTTAACTCACTAGAAAAGAAGAAGTTGTCCTCGCTGATTATCACCGGAGCCGGGCGTGCCTTCGTCGCCGGAGCCGACATCAAGGCGATGAGTGAAATGTGCAAGTCAGAAGCCGCTGGCTTTAGTCGCCTCGGTCAGTCGGTCTTCAAACAGCTTGAGGAGCTGGACTGTGTTACCATCGCAGCGGTAAATGGCTTTGCCCTGGGTGGAGGCTGCGAGCTTGCCCTTGCCTGCGATCTGCGGATTGCCTCGGACAAGGCTCTCTTTGGTCAGCCAGAGGTGAACCTGGGATTGATACCGGGCTTTGGTGGCTGCGTCCGCCTGACCCGGACGGTGGGTATCTCGCGGGCGAAGAGGATGATCCTCCTCGGCGAGAACATTGACGCGGAGACCGCCTTTGAATACGGTCTGGTTGACGAGATTGTGGACGGTGAGGAGCTGCTGATCCTGGCGAGGGACTGGGCGAAGACGATTGCCAAGGGCGGTCCCGCTGCTGTCGCCGCCGCGAAGAAGGCGATTCAGTCCGCCGCCTGGGGTGATGATGAAGATGCCTACGAGGCTGAGGTTCATGGCTTCTCACTGCTCTTTGACGAAAAAGAGAGCAAAGAGGGCATGGGTGCCTTTGTGGAGAAACGCAAGCCGAAGTTTGTGTAATTCCCGCAATTAAGTTGTCGGTAAAGAGAAAAAGAGACCCGTTCGGTCTCTTTTTCTTTCTGTTTTCCTCTGGTAGCTACGACAGGCTCTCTGTGAACCCAGCTTTTACCAGTAGGGGAGAAAATCCACTACATCCTCGTTGGTGGTCAGGGCTTTGCGGTTGGTTCCGTCGGCGTTGATGGTGTAGATCTCCGAGTCGCCGCCCTCGGTTACAAAGAAGGCGATCTGCTTGCCATCCATCGACCAGACCGGATAGCGTTCCGCAAAGTACCCCTCATCGCCACTACCGGTGAGACCGATGAACTCTCCACTGGCAAGTTCAAGGATCACGATGTCCTCGCTGCCATTGATATTGCTTGAGATGGCGAGCTTTGTTCCGTCGGGACTCCATGCCGGGTCGTTCGCCCAAACGTACTCCTCACCGAAGAGCTTCTCCACAGCAGAGCCGTCGGCGTTCATCACATAGATACCGTACCAGCCATCACGCTCACTGGCAAAGGCGATTCGCTTACCATCTGGACTCCAGGCGGAGCCTTCATCCACGCCGGTGGAGTAGGTGAGCCGGGTGGGATTGCCACCGTCGGCATCCATCACCCAGATCTCCCAGTCGCCGTCAACCTCGGAATCGTAGGAGATTCGCCCATCCGGAGTGAAGGTCGGGCGATCTTCATAAATCTCGTTGTCGGTCAGCTTAACCCGATTGCCGCCGTCGCTATCCATCAGATAAAGCTCGCTGTCGCCGTCCAGCTCGGCAACGAAGACCAGCTGGCTGCCATCTAGAGAGAGCGAGCAGTGAGAATACCAGCCCAAGGAAAGGTCGGTGGTCAACTGGACAAGCTCACCACCCTCGACCTTCATCGAGTAGAGGTTGTAGCCCAGACCGTCGCGATCTGAGGTGAAGTAGATATGGTCGCTGTTCCTCGGTCCACAGCCGACGACGAACAGCAGAACAGCGATGCTGACCAGAACAAGTTTCTTCGACATTGGTAATCCTCCAGTACAGTAAGAGAAGGTTTTGCTCAGTTACTTATAGGTTATCCAGTCGGCGCAGGTCTCCAGCGAGTGGGTGTTGGTAACGCGAACCGGCGGTCCCCAGCCGTTGCTGTCGATCAGGTAAATATCCGAGCCGCCGGTATCGTCGTAAGTGGTAAAGGCGATGAAGTCGCCGTCGGGAGAGAAGCGGGGGAAGTACTGCTCACCGGGAAGCTCGGCAACCAACACAGCGTTGCGGTCGCCGGAGAGGTTCATCAGGTAGAGGTCAACCTCACCGTTCCGTTCGCTGGAATAAACAAGCTGCCCGAAGGCGGAGATATCAGGGTCGCCGTTGTAGCTTCCCTGCTCGGTGAGCTGGCGGGTCTCCCCGCTGGCAAGGTTGGTAAGGAAGAGGTGGTGGGTATCGTCAACCCGACTGGAGGAGTAAACGATGCTCTCTCCATCCGGGGTGAAGCTGGCGGCTTCCTCCACGAAGTTGCTGCTCGCAACGAGGCTGACCTCACCGGAGGAAATCTCGACGATGGCGATGTCCCAGTCTCCATCGGCCCCGTATTGGTCAAAGGCGATCAGCTTGCCGTCCGGAGAGAAAGCGGGACGGTCAACGGCGTAACCATCCTGGGCGAGCAGGCGCAGCTCCTCTTCCTTCATATCGTAGAGGAACAACTGAGAGCCGTCGCCGAACTCCTCGGTAAAGTCCCATTCACCACCGACACCCTGAATTGGGTTGTCGCTGACGAAGGTTAGATAGCGACCGTTGGGCGAGGTGGCGACCCGGGGATACCACTCCACTCCAATCTCTGGCAGAACGGTCTTGACCAGGCG
>JAIOSI010000072.1 GCA_021107695.1 bacterium | reverse complement strand
TTGGGCCGGACATGAACAGGTCCTATTTCCCCACCGCCCCCACCCGGGGAGGGGTGATTCCCGTCGTGGCAACACCATAGATGCTGTTGCCGAGGAGGGAGATACCGGTCCAGCCTGTACCGGTGTTGGTTATGGCGGAGTATCCCTTTGCCCCGACGACACAGAAGTTACTGGCATCGTTTGGCGGACAGATGGCATAGATCGCGTTGGAGACCAGGCGATTGCTCATGTGGTTCCACGACGACCCGGCGTTGCTGGAGTACAGCCCAACGCCGTTGTTTCCCACGGCGTAAACATAGTAGGTTCCACCATCGTTGTAAGCGCGAACATCGTTGAGCGAGGAGCTGGTTCCGGAGGTTCGTTGAATCCAATTCAAACCACCATTGCTGGAGGAGTAGATGGATCCACCAACTCCAACCGCCCAGGCGTTACTTGTTCCGCTAAGGGTAACCGCCCTCAGGCTGCTTGCGACAGTATCGGTATTCGTCCAGCTGCTGCCATCCCAGCGGAAGATCCGCCCGCCGCTATCCACGGCAAGTCCGTAGCTTGCGTCGTGCATGGCGATGTCATAGAACTCATTCCCGCCGCCCAGATTGGTACTGTTCCAGGAGCCACCGCCACTTGTCGTCCGGGCGATGTAGCTTCCACCGCATGCCCAGCCGTTGCTGGCATCCATGAAGTCAATCCCGCGAATACTGCTCATCCCACTGGGTAGGCTCTTACTGTTCCAGGCTCCGCTCTCCAATTTGTAAAGCACCCCGGCACCGCCAGCGTAAGCCGTGCCAGCCTCAGGAAGTGAGATGCAGTAGAAGTTATTCCCCGTCGGCGAGCCGAAAGCTCCCCAAGCGTAACCGAGATAGCTGGAGTAGAGCAGCGTGCCGTTGTCTCCACAGGCGTAAAGCCAGGTACTGCCGTCCAGCCGGTCAACATCGCGAATGTTACTGGTGGTTCCGCCAAGCTGCAGGTGATGATCCCACCACTGACCAGTCCCAGCCACGGAGAGGGCGACAGCCATCAGCAAGATAACAATTACCAATCTAAACATTCTCATAATCTCTCCTGGAATAGTATGAACATCTACCTGCACAGAAAACCGTCTCGTTCACTAAGAATAGTGCAAAAATCCCACCCCGTCAAGGTGGTGCGGTATTAACACACAAAAGAACATTCAATCAAGGGCGCACACACAGGCGCGCCCCTACAAAACCTTGCGAATATCCAGAATTCTCCCCTGCTACGCCCAACATCACTCCGGCGGGTTTTCCAGCGCGAAGAGGTGCTGGAGGAAGCGGGAGTAGTGCCAGTGTGCCAGATCCATATCCCGGTCTTCGTGAATCTCTGAGTAGCGATTGATCCCTCGGATCGCCGCCTTCAGCTCGTCCTTGGCGAACCCGGTGTACTTGTGGAAGCTGTCAATGTCGTCAATTTCATCGAGCCAGGTTTGTACCTCGAAAGCGGTGTTTTCGTAAACAACCCCATCGGCGGCGAGCATCACCCGTTCGCCGATTTCCCGCAGAGCCGTCGCTGTTGCCGTGGGATCCTCGAAGACCCCGGTAACAAAGAGGAAGACCAGAACCACCGCCAGCAGCACGCCAGCGGTTACCAGCCAGCCTGTTGCTTTTTTACTCAAGGACATCTTCGCCTCGCTCGGCAACATCCGCTTCAATCAACAAACTCAGCAGAGCGTCGAATCGTTCGTAGCTCTCAATCGCCAGAACATACTCCACCGCTTCTCCGGTTACAGCGTAGGAGCCGAAGTTGCCAATGCTTTCGCGGAGGGCGGCTTTGGCACGATTGCCGTTATCGGTGGAGGCGGAGATTTTATCGAGTTCTGTCAGCCAGGCGGCGGTATCGAAGCCGTCGGTCTCGATGGTTTCCGCAGCAACGAGCAGCTCCTCGGAAACCTCGAAGAGTTCGAAGATTGTCTTGGAGAGCGGAGCCTCGGTGGTTTCTTCTCCGCAGGCGAAGAGGAGCAGGCTAATTGCCAACAGCGGTAGCAGCTTTTTCATGGTTTCCTCAATTGTGAAAAGTTTAATGTAGGGCGGGTATTGCCTCATCAGCAAAAATGCCCGTTGCGAGATGGACGAAGTCCATCTTTCTATTCCTCCGGCACCATCTCATCAAGTATCTCCCAGCGGTCATCCTCCACTCCCAGGATATCCTCCCCTATCTCACGCCACCAGGAGTCATCCTCGGTCGCCGAGGGAGCCAGGGACTCCACCACCCAGGAGAGCGGGTGTGCGAAGACCGAGACCACGGAGCCGATGGGACCCGTCGTTACCTCTTCCCGGGTCTGCATTCCCGAAGGCAGGCGGTGGATGAGCAGCACTATGGCGGCGCAGATGATCAGCGCCTTGAGCAGTCCAAAGACTCCGCCGAAGACATGGTTCACCCAGCGGGCGATGGTTGCGTCGATGAGAGTGCTGAGTACCTTCGAGAGGATGGTGAGCAGGACGAGGGCGACGAGGAAAACCACGATGAAAGAGATCGGTCCGGAGATGTCGAAGTTTCCGCCAGCTCCGGCGAAGAGTCGTCCCACCGGGACGTAGAGGATCGAGGCGATCATCAGCGCGAGAATACCGGAGACCAGCCCGAAGACCTCGCTGATCAATCCGGTGAAGACTCCCCGAATGGTCAAGCCAATGATAATCGCCGCGAAGAGATAGTCTGCCCAACTCATCGAAACTCCTCATGTAGAGGTGAATAGTGTTACAAAATACTTACGCTGAAGCCTGCGCGAGGGCAATCGAGTTCAGCTTCGTCTCGGCGTTGTCAGCCCTTGAGAGCAGGACGATGGGAGCCGCCGCGCCGACAATCAGTCCGCAAATGCTTGCTCCGGCGAGGTAGAGCAGCCCCTTGGCAAAGATGTTGCCGACTCGGATGTCCGGGACGAGGAAGATGTCTGCTGCGCCAGCAACCTTGCTTTCTACTCCCTTGACCTTCGCCGCTTCGGCACTAACCGCCAGGTCGAGAGCCAGCGGACCGTCAACCTCGCAGGAGCCGAACTGCCCTCGCACACCCATCTGGGTCAGGGAGGCAGCGTCGAGGGTGTCCGGCATGTCCGGGTTGACCTTCTCCACGGCAGCAAGCACGGCGACGTTGGGTCGCTCGTAGCCTAGGCGGTGGAGCATCTTTACCGAATTGTCGAGAATGGCAGCCTTGGCGGGGAGGTCGGGGGTGATGTTCATGCCGCCGTCGGTAACCCAGATCAGGCGGTCGTAGCTGGGAACCTCCAGGCAGGCGACGTGGCTGAGGAGCTTGCCGGAGCGCAGACCGTCCTGCTTGTCCAGGACAGCCTTGAGTGCCGTTCCTGTAGAGACCGAGCCTTTCATCAGCATCCCGGCTTTGCCATTTCGAACCGCAGCCACGGCGGCGGCGGAGATCGCAGCATCGCCGCTGGCGTTGATGATTTCGCAGCCGTCGAGACTGACCCCGACCTGCTCGGCGATGGTGTGAATCTCGCCCTCCGGTCCGACGAGGATGGAGCCGGGGAGACCCTCCGCATGAGCTGCGGCGATGGCAGAAAGGGTGCTGGCGTGGGCGGCACCGATGACGGCGAGGCGGGCTTCCTTACCCCGGGCGAGTTCGCGAATCTGCTTCATACTGGTGAGCATCGTGGAATCCTTTACGGTTAATTACGCTCCAGCGTCGTGCAGCCCTTGTGGTTGCGAGCGTATCGTTTTCAACTGTTCTTATTCCCCGCTGGTTAGCTCCAGCTGGCGCAGCTTGGTCGCCGGAGAGGCGTATTCCGGGTCAAGCTCGATGGCACGGCGGTAGGAGTCCGCCGCTTCATCAAAACGACTGAGAGCCTGAAGGGCATCGCCCCGGAAGTTCCAGGCACGGGCGTAGCCGGGCTGTAGCTCCGTAGCAGTCTCGTATTCCTTCAGGGCCGCCGGAAAG
>JAIOSI010000071.1 GCA_021107695.1 bacterium | reverse complement strand
TCAAGATGAGGGGGATGGGGGAGTTGAGATGCTACTGGAAAAAATCAGCAACGCTCACGGACCATCGGGTTACGAGACCGAGGTGCGGGAGCTTATCTTCGGCGAGATTAAAGACTCCGTCGCCGTCCACCAGACCGACGCCCTGGGCAACCTGATCACCCGGGTCGGCGACTGGAAGGGCTATAAGGGTCCGCGACTGCTGCTTTCGGCGCACATGGACGAGGTCGGCTTCACCGTAACGGAGATCACCTCCTCTGGCGGGCTGAAGTTCCACAAGATGGGTGGGATTGACGACCGGGTGCTGCCGAGCAAGCGGGTGGTGGTCGGTAGGGGAGAGAAGCGCGTCCCCGGCGTGGTCAGCATGAAAAGCCCCCACCTCCACAAGAGCCGTGAAGAGTTCAACCAGGTGGTCAAGCACGACGGTCTCTTCGTGGACATCGGTACCTCGAAGAAAGAGGAGGCGGAGAAGCTGGTCAGCCTCGGCGAGCCGATGACCTGGGCGACGGAATACTTCGAGCAGGGCAACCGCGCCTTCGGTAAGGCGTTTGATGACCGCGCCGGCTGCGCCATCCTTGCCGAGCTGGTAAAGGAGTCGCCGAAGCTCACCGGCGGAACGCCCTTCCTGGCTTCCTTTACGACCCAGGAAGAACTGGGCGTGCGTGGAGGCAAGGTCGCTGGCTTCGCAACCAACCCCGATGTCTTTATCGCGGTGGAAGGCACCACGGCGGGGGACGTCCCCGGTCCGGCGAACGGACGGGATGTTACTCCCTCCACGGTGCTGGGCGACGGTCCCGCGCTGTCGATTCTCGACCAGAGCCACGTCTCCGACACCGCCTGGCGGGAGTTTGTCGAGGGCATCGCTCGCGACGAGGGCATCGGTTTCCAGTACAAACGCTCAGTTACCGGCGGAACGGAATCCGGCATCGTCCACAAGATCCGCGCCGGAGTACGCTGCCTGACCATCTCGGTTCCGGTACGCTACATCCACTCCCCGGTGGGGATTCTGGACAAGGGCGACTACGCCGCGACGAAGAAGCTCATCGCCTCGGTCATCCGGCGGCTGGGCGAGTTCAAGCCATAGCAGCGCGGTGCGCTGCACCACACTTTCGCGGATTAACAACCAGTCTGTTGTTGATTGTTACCGCGTCTTACCGCTCCCGTTGGTCGCTTACAGATGTAGACTTTGAACGAGGGCGGACACACAGGTCCGCCCCTACCAGCGCATTCTGAACGTTCTCGTGGGGTTAATGTAGGGTGGGGACTTCAGCCGATGGGGCAATCCCCGTCGCAGGAACTAACGGGCGAAGACAAGCTTCGCCCGGGCAGAAACAACCTATCATAACATTCAAGGAGTGATGATTATGGAACAGACCATCCGCACGCTTTGTGAGATTTACGGTCCCTCCGGTCGTGAAGAACGGGTCATGGCAGCCATCGAAGAGATGATTAAGCCCTTCGTCGATGAGCTGCGCTACGACGTGATGGGCAGCCTGTTCGCCAAGGTTGGTTCTGGGGGCAAGAAGGTCATGTTCGCCGCCCACGCCGATGAAATCGGTCTCGTGGTCAGCTATATCGACGACAAGGGCTTCGCCCGGGTCGCTCCCGTCGGCGGCATCAATCCGATCAACCTCTACGCCCGCCGGGTGGAGTTTGCCAACGGCACCATCGGCGTGGTCGGGGTCGAGCAGCGTGATGTCGCTGCGGGGAAGGTCGGCTGGGCAAACGTCTTTGTGGATGTCGGCGTAACGAGTAAAGAAGAAACCGAAAAGCTGATCAATGTCGGCGACTTCGCCTGCTTCAAGCAGGATTCCTTCGTTCAGGGCGACTTCATCGTGGCAAAGGCACTCGACGACCGCATCGCCTGCGCCGCCCAGGTTGAGGCACTGAAGAAGCTCAACAAGAAGGTGAAGAACGAGACCTACTTTGTCTTTACCGTGCAGGAAGAGGTCGGCGTTCGCGGCGCGAAAACCAGCTCGTGGAGCGTTGAGCCGGACTTCGGCTTCGCCGTGGACATCACCGGCTGGGGCGATACCCCGCTGTGCAATCCGGCGAACATGAAGCTCGGCGGCGGAGCCTGCATCAAGGCGATGGATCAGGGTCTCGTCGTCGCGCCGAAGATTAAGAAGCTGATGATCGACACCTGCGAGGCGAACAAGATTCCTTATCAGATCGAGGTTCTGCGCGGCGGAGCCACCGATGCCGCCGCCATGCAGTACGCCAAAGCTGGAGTCCCCTGCGGCGTGATCTCCATCGCCACCCGCTACGTTCACCAGCCCAGCGAGATGTCCCACCTCGGCGACTTCGCCTCAGCGGTGAAGCTGATAGAGAAGCTCGCCAACGCCGATTACTCCAAGCTGTAAAACGTAGGGGTGAAGCTCGTCTTCGCCCTCTCACCTTGAAAAGGGCGATCACAAGGATCGCCCCTACAGGCTGCGGTTTGAACAACCACAAGGTCTTGACGTAACGTAGGGGCGAAGCTTGTCTTCGCCCTGATACGACGATGACGTTGTAGGGGCGGACCTGTGTGTCCGCCCTGAACCACGGATGATCCTGACGTACGATGTAAGGGTACCTATGCAAAAATTACCCATTGTTGCCATTGTTGGTCGGACGAATGTCGGCAAGTCCACCCTCTTCAACCGTCTGGTTGGGCGAAGGCTGGCGATTGTGGACTCCATCCCCGGCGTTACGCGGGACAGGATGTACGCCGATGCCAGCTGGCCCTTTGGTCGCTTCACGGTGATCGATACCGGCGGCTGGGATCAGGCGGACCCGGAGATGCAGGAGCTGGTGGACGAGCAGCGGCTGACCGCCCTCGGCGAGGCCGACCTGGTACTCTTCGTCGTGGACACGATGAGCGGACTGCTGCCGGAGGACCTGGAGATTGCCGAGCGGCTGCGTCAGATGGACCTCCCCCTGCTGGTGATCGCCAACAAGGCGGACAACGAGAAGCTGGAGACGGCGGCAACGGAGTTCTACAGCCTGGGGCTGGATGCCGAGGTGCTGCCGCTCTCGGTCAAGGGCAAGCGAAACTGGAGCAAGCTGCTGGAGCAGATCGAGTCCCGCGTCGGTACGAGTAAGGAGAAGCCGACGGAGGGACCGTTCCCTCTGGCGATTATCGGGCGACCGAACGCCGGGAAAAGCTCTCTGGTCAATGCGATGGTCGGTGAGGAGCGGCTAATCACCTCGGCGGTTCCCGGAACGACCCGCGATGCCGTGGGGGTTCCCTTCCGCTTTGGCGAGCAGGAGTACATGCTCATCGACACCGCCGGACTGCGCCGAAAGAGCAAGGTGCGTGGGGAGATTCTGGAGCGGCTCACCGTGGTGCGAGCGTTGGAGCATATCCGCCGCAGCCGCCTTGTGCTGATGATGATCGATGTCAACGAGGGCATCGTCGATCAGGATGAGAAGATCCTCGGCTACGCTCTTGAGCAGGGGCGCGCCTGCCTGCTGGTCTATAACAAGTGCGACGGCATCACGCTGAACCGCACCACCAAGCGGGAGCTGGTCGAGCAGGCTCGCTATCGGGTGAAGTTCGCCGCCCACCTGCCGGTTCTCTTTACCAGTGCCACGGAAGGGCTGGGGCTGCGCCTGCTGATGCAGGAGGTCGAGCGGGTGGCAGAGTCGTACTCCCGCCGGCTGAGTACGGCGGAGCTGAACCGGGTCATGGAGCGGGCGGAAGACCTGCACCAGCCGCCGCTCTATCGGGGGCATGAGGTGCGCCTGCGCTATGCAACCCAGGTGGAGGACTCGCCGCCGAAAATCATCATCTTCCTCAATCGCGAGGCGAAGCTACACTTCTCGTACCAGCGATTTGTGGAGAACCAACTCCGCAAGGCGGGCAAGTGGAACGGCGTACCTCTGCGGATTGAATACAAATCGCGGGGATCGAGATTCAAGGGCGAAGAGGAGTAGCAACGCACCTCCACCCGTAGGGGCGAAGCTTGTCTTCGCCCTTTGTCGAATCCACAAGATGTTCCCCCTCCCCCTAAGGGGGGAGGGCTGGGGTGGAGGGCTATCGCCAGCCAATATCTATTCAGGAAGACCATTAAATGGCAGATGGTTTCGCTGCGCAATATCCTCCTCGTCAGTTCATTATCCGTCGAGAACAGCCCCCCTTCCCGACCTTCCCCCCCAGTGGGGGGAAGGGGAAAACCTCGCGGGATTCAGAACCATCGCCCTTTGTCGAATCCACAAGATGTCCCTCCTTCCTCCCCCCTGGGGCGGAGACTCGTCCACCGGTCGGGGGGTTGAGGCTGGCATTCTTTCCGAATATGTGTTAGATTAGCCGTTGAATCAGGGTTTTAATTTGTTTACTGAAATGATTCTCTCTTCGATGGGGTGATGAGCCTATGGACGACGGTGCCACGGGACTCTCGCTGGGTCTGGACCTCGGCTCCGGCTTTGTAAAGCTCGCCGCCCTCGCTCGTAGCGGGGAGGGCTGGTCGTTGCGCCATGTCGCCCTGGCACCGCTGCCCGAAGGGGCGATTGTTGACGGAGACATCATGGATGCCGGAGCCGTGGCAGGGGCGATTGAGTCCCTCTTCACGGCTCTTGAGTTGCAAGAGACCGAGGTCGTCGCGGCTATCAGCGGGCGAGCGGTGATCGTCAAGCCGATCCGCATCCCCACGACGAATCCCGACGATCTGGCACTTTCGGTCTCCTGGGAGGCGGAGCAGTACCTGCCCAACCTCGACGATGTCAACCTCGACTATCACGTAATCGGCAGCGGCGAGGACTTTACCGAGGTACTGCTGGTGGCGGCAAAGCGGGAGCGCATCGAGAGCCTGCTGCTGATCCTCCGCCTGGCTGGGCTGGAGGCGGCAGCGGTGGATGTGGACTCCTTCGCTCTGGGGAACTGCTATGAGCTGAACAACCCAGAGCAGAGTAACGACACCGTGGCTCTGGTGAATGTCGGCAGCTCGCTGACCAATGTGAACATTCTCTCCGATGGCTCGCCGCGCTTCACCCGGGACATCACCTTCGGCGGGGCAAACTATACCGAGGCGGTGGCGCGGGAGCTGTCGCTCTCGATGACCGAGGCCGAGGCCGCCAAGCGGTGGGAGCTTACCCTCGTTGACCATGAGGCTCTTCAGGCGGTGCTGGACACGGTCAGCGGCGAACTGATCTCCGAACTCAGCCGCAGCCTGACCCACTTTACCAACGCCAATCCGGAACGACCCATCGAGCGACTGATCCTCACCGGTGGCTCCGGGCAGATTGCCAATCTGGACGCGCTCATCGCCGAGGGCGTTTCCTTACCCGTGGAACGCCTCAACCCCCTGGCGCAGATTGACCTCACCGAGTCCGGGCTGGACACCGACGAACTC
>JAIOSI010000300.1 GCA_021107695.1 bacterium | reverse complement strand
CTCTGCTACTCTCCCTCGCCGCGCTGAACCTGCCGAAGGGCAGTAAGGTCGTAACCACGCCCTTCACCTTCTTCTCCACGGTCTCCTGCATCGTCCGGCTGGGCTACGAGCCGCTCTTCACCGATATTGACCCGATCAGCCTGAACCTCGATATTCAAAAGACAGCGAAAACCTGTCAGAAGAAAGCCGTGCGAGCGGTTATCGGGGTGGATATTTACGGCGATCCGCTGGATTACACTATGCTGCGGAAGGCGTTGGGACGCTCTGAGGTCAGGCTGATCGAGGACGCGGCACAGTCCTTCGGCGCGGAGCTTGACGGCAAGAAAGCGGGAGCCCTTGCCGACGCAGCTATCTTCAGCTTCTTCCCGGCGAAGAACCTTGGTGCCGCTGGTGATGGCGGTGCCGTGGTTACCGATGACGACGAGCTGGCAGAGCGGATTCGCGTGCTGCGAGTCCACGGCTCAAAGCCGAAGTATTTTCATCATCTGGTTGGCTACAACTCCCGCCTCGATCCCCTTCAGGCGGCTCTGCTGCGGGTCAAGCTACAGCATATGGAATCGGCTCTCCAGCGACGGACGACGATTGCAAAACGCTACGCCACCGGATTGGCGGGCATAGTCGAGGTTCCGCTGCCTCTGATGGGACACCGGCACGCCTGGAACTACTACACGATTATGACCGAGCGGCGCGATGAGCTTGCTGCCTACCTGAAGGAGCAAGGCGTCGGCAGCGCGATCTACTATCCCCGTCCGCTGCATCTCCAGCCCTGCTTCAGCTACCTCGGCTACGGCGAGGGTAGCTTCCCAGAGGCAGAAGCAGCCTGTGAGCGGGTTTTGGCACTGCCGATGTACCCGCAGCTGACCCCGGAGAATCAGGATGCCGTCATCGCTGCTGTCCGCTCCTTCTTCGGGAAGTAGCTGTGTCAGGACATCTACTTAGTGTAATCGTTTGTAGCTACAAGGTTCGGGAGCTGCTCCGGGACTGCCTGAACAGCATCTGTCAGGCTGGCGGTATTGACGCTGACCAGCTTGAGATCATCGTTGTTGATAACGCCTCCGGCGACGGCTCCGTTGAGATGGTGCGTCGAGAGTTCCCCGCCGTCAGGTTGATCGCCAATGCTGATAACCGAGGGTTCAGCAAGGCGAACAACCAGGCTCTGCGGATTGCCCAGGGACGCTACCTGCTGCTGCTCAATCCAGACATGGTGGTGTTGGACGATGCTCTGGCTCTGCTGACGAGCTTTATGGAGGAGCATCCCGCAGCCGGAGTCTGCGGTGGCGATGGTCTCTCACCAGAGCTGATCTCGCAGCCCCAGTTCACCCGGGCGATTCCGACGCCGCTGGTTGCCCTCTATCATTTCCTCGGACTGGACAGGTTTTTTCCGAAGAGCCGCCGCTTCGGTCGCTATAACTACACCTTTGCCGACCGAACGAATATCCTCGAAGTAGAGGCGGTCTCCGGCTCCTGCATGCTGGTGCGCCGGGCGGCGATGAAACAGGTGGGGCTGCTCGACGAACGCTTCCCCATGTACGCCGAGGATCTGGACTGGTGTCTGCGCTTCAGCCAGGCGGACTGGAAGCTCTTTTACGTTCCCGCCGCCCGCTTTGTTCATCATCACGGTCAGTCCAGCCGCAAGAACCCTGTCTGGAGTTCCAAGCAGTTCTACCTCACCATGCACAGCTTCTATGTGAAGCACTTCCACCACAAATATCCGGCAATTGTGAACGCTCTGGTAGGGCTGGGTGTGCTGACAGGACTTGGACTAAAGCTACTGACTGTGTACTTAAAGATACGCTAAGAGGCGCGTGTGTCTTTTTTGGGGCGGTACTGAAACCACCGCTAACAGCAAGGTGTCTTAACAATTGAGACCACAAAAGAGGCTGGAGTAGTCATGGAAGAGCTGATCCCCCTTATTTTTATCGTTATGAGCATCGGAATCGGGATGCTGGCACTCTGGCTGGACTACCGCCGCAAGCAGTTCCTCCACCAGGAGCGGATGGAATCGTTGCGTCAGGGTATCACCCCGCCGGACTGGCTGGCCGAGGCAGAGAAGAAGGCAAAGAAGACTCCCGCTGAAAAGGCGAAAGGCTTCTTTATCGCCGGTGGTATCCTTCTGGCTATCGGCATCTGGATGGTCGTCTCGATGTTCTGGATGGGGATGGGTTATGTGGCTTTCTGGACCGGCGCGCCGGGATTTGTTGGACTGGCACTAATCGCTGCTGGCTTCATCATCCGCTCCGGCAGCAAGGGGCAAGATAGTTTCGATGAATAAACAAACATAAGTTCTAAAGTGAAACAGATGAAGGAGCCGCTCAGGCTCCTTTTTTTACCGGGTAATCCTTTGACAGCGACCAACGGGAGCGTATTCGTGGGGATAACGGTCATCAGGCTGAGAGTATATCCGCGAAGTGTGTGCTGCTTCAAGCTGCTGCCTACGGGCAGACCGACTTGGTTGACACCAAACGTGGGAGTAATCGTCCCCCCCCACCTTTGGCATATCCGCGATACTGTGATGCAACGCACTGCGTTGCCGGTTGGTTTTAGTGCAGAATTGAAGTATAATTCGCCCGTTCAGTCAGTGAAAGATTCCTCAACTCCAACCCCCAGGAGGTTAGCCGATGCTGCCCCCCTTCAAGACCGAGTCCTACGTCGATTTTAACGACCCCGTTATCCGCAAGAAGATGGAAGATGCCCTTGCCCTCGTCGAGAGCAAGCTGGGTCGCGACTACCCCCTCGTCATCAACGGTGAGCATATCTTCACCGATGATAAGTTCACCTCGATCAACCCCGGCGACACCGAACAGGTGATCGGCAACTTTAGCAAGTGTTCGGCGGAGCTGGCGGAGAAGGCGATTGCCGCTGCCAACGAGGCCTTCCAGACCTGGCGTTTCGTTCCGGCGGAAGCCCGCGCCCGTTACCTCCTTCGTGCTGCCCAGCGTTGTCGCGAGAAGGTTTACGAACTAACCGCCTGGATGGTCCTCGAAGAAGGAAAGAACTGGTTGGAGTCTTACGGCGACGTTGCTGAAGGAATCGACTTCCTCGACTTCTACGCCCGCGAGGCAATTCGCCTTGCCCAGCCCCAGGAGCTGACCCCTTACCCCTGTGAGGAGAACGACTACCACTACATTTCGCTGGGTGCTGGCGTTGCCCTTCCGCCCTGGAACTTCCCCTTCGCGATTATGGCTGGTATCACCGTTGCCCCCATCGTTACCGGAAACACGGTCTGCCTCAAGCCGGCAACTCCGGCTCCGGCAATCGCCTGGCAGCTGGTCGAAATCTTCGAAGAGCTTGACCTGCCCAAGGGTGTGCTGAACTTCATCCCCGGTGCGGGCAGCGAGATCGGCGACCTGATCGTTGACCACCCGAAGACCCGCTTTATCAACTTCACCGGCTCGATGGAGGTCGGAACTCGAATCTACGAGCGTGCCTCCAAGGTTCACGCCGACAAGGGACAGATCTGGCTGAAGCGCACCGTCCTGGAGATGGGCGGCAAGGACTTCATGGCTGCCGACGAGACCGCCAACGCCGATACTCTGGCTGAGGAAATCGTCATCGCCGCCTTCGGCTTCCAGGGGCAGAAATGCTCCGCTGGCTCCCGCGTCATCCTGCACAAAGACATCTACGACGAGGTCGTAGAGAAGGTGCAGAAGCGGGTTAAGGAGATCGAAACCCACGATACCCGCACCTGGAACGACGGGGCGGCGGTAAACAACCATGGCCCGGTCATCAACAAAAGCTCCTACGACAAGATCCTCTCTTACATCGAGATTGGCAAGAAGGAATCCCGCCTGCTCAACGGTGGTGCTCCGGCGAAGGTCGCTGGCAAAGAGGGCTATTACATTCAGCCCACCGTCTTTGCCGATGTCCCCTGGGATGCCCGGATTGCTCAGGAAGAAATCTTCGGACCAGTTACGGCGATCATCAAGGCGAAGGACGAGGACGACATCTTCCGCATCGCCAACTCCACCATGTTCGGTCTGACCGGAGCGTTCTATTCGCAGAAGCGTGCGTCGCTGGAACGCGCCCGTCGGGAGCTGCACGTGGGCAACCTCTACCTGAACCGGAAATGCACCGGGGCGTTGGTAGATGTGCAGCCCTTCGGTGGCTTTAACATGAGTGGCACCGACTCCAAGGCGGGCGGACGAGACTACCTGCAGCTCTTCCTCCAGGGCAAGAGCGTTAGCGAGAAGCTATAAGCGAGGTTTTGCTGCTGTAGATGTTGTAGGGGCGACCGTAGACGGTCGCCCGTTAGATTGTATATTGGCGAGCGTAGCTCATCTGCCACGAGAGAGGTTACCCGTAATGGGTAGCCTTTTATTCAGGGTGAGCCGATGTCTCTCTTGGCAGCCGGACTACGTCCGACTAACTGGAGGGTGT
>JAIOSI010000278.1 GCA_021107695.1 bacterium | reverse complement strand
CGTCCCCTGCAGCCAGAGCCGCCGTAATCGTGAATAAGAGCAGAAGCAACAGGAGTTTTTTCATTTAGCGAGGTTACCTTTAGTTAAGGACAGTTGCGCGGTTTGTAGGGGCGGCGAGGAGGTCTGTCTGTGCCAGGCTGCTACTCACCCCGCGCTTCTTTCACGATGTCGTGGAGATGCTCCGGAATCTTCTCCAGCGGGTACTCGCCGAGGACGATATTGTCAATGTTGAAGAACCAGTACTGTTCGTAACGCTTCACCCGACAAAACTCGAATGTAACGATTAATTCCTTCTCGAACTCAGGGGTCAACTCGCAAACAAGGAAGTCGCCAAGTACCCCCCTATCCGCAGAGTGAATAGTCTCAATAGTCTCCCTACCACCTTCCTCCAACGAGATGCGAGCGCATAGACAAATCTGCACCTCCAGACCATCTCCAACATCTTCGACTCCAAACATACGCCACTGCCCCAGTGAGAGTGACTTAGATGCATTCGAGCCAGAGATTTTACTCTCACCTTCGTACGCTTTCACGGTGTATCGGCTATCGCAAATTTTTAACCATCATTCGTAAGCGATATCATCAGCTATCCAGCCATTAGCAAATCGTTTTCGACCCATTTCCCACGCTGTTATTCTATGTCCGTCTTCCGCATGTTGGATATAATATAGCTGGAGATGATGTGGCGTGCTTCCCCGGTACATGCCACAAAGAATCTCATCCGGATTTTGGGCGATTGCCTTCAACTCATCAAGGTACTTATCCAGAGTTTTGGCATGAAACTCATCAACTCCATGTTTTGGTAAATGATTTTTCCAGTGGTGCATCCGGGTATCATGATTCGGAGCTGCCATAATCAAACCCTTTGAAAAAGTAATGCTCGGAAGCTGAACTTCGTCTACCTCGTGAACCAGCCGGAAGACCTGTTTTGCTCTATCTCCCTAATGGCTACAGCATCTCTTCAATCAGCTCTGCCACCCGCCGGGCGGCGTTGGCATCGTGGGCGGCTTCGTGATGACGCAGGTAGCTCTCCCGCTCCTGCTTCAGCCTCTGGCGGAGGTTCTCGTCGCTGAGAACAGAACCGATGGTGCTGGCAAGCTCTCGGTGGTCAGCCACCCGCAGCACCGCAGCGGAGTTCACGTAGGTTGCCGGTGAGGGGCGCGGGTCGGGCTTGTAGAGAACCACCGGCTTGCCGACCAGCAGGGCCTCCACCCCCACCGTAGAGAAGAAGGTCAGCACGACATCGGCGTTGGCAAGGAGGGCGTAGAGGTCGTGGCTCTTCGGCAGCAGCGTTTCCTCTGGCAGCTCAAGGCGTTCCAATTCTTGCAGCAGAGTCGCCCGGTCATCCCGGGGGTGCGGCTTGATGACGAGGCGCAGATTGGACATTTCACGAATAGCCTGCGCCGCCCCGCTGAGCAGTTCCCGACGCATGGTGGCATTGATCGCCAGGTCCAGCGGCTGGGTGAAAACCGCCAGAGTTCGTTCCTCGCCGGGAGATTTAGGGACGGCGTTGAGCCGAAGTTCCGCCAAATGATCGTAGGTCGGTTCTCCGGTAACAACCAGCCGGGACTTCTCGATTCCATGCTTGTGGTAGATAGCGGCGGTGTAGTCGCTGCTTACCGCAAGCTTGTCGGCATCGAGGCGGCTGAAGACCGGAGAATCATAGACTATGTCGTGGGACTCCAGAGCAAGGGTGGGAATGCCCTGACGGCGAGCCAGCAGGTAGCCGAGGCTGGCGATGTGCAGCCGTTCGGTCATCCCGACGAGGAGCTTCGGACGAGCTAGCTCCAGCAGTTCTTCGAGCATTGCCGCCTGGGGAAGCAGCGTCCAGATCAACTGCTGGAGGATCGGAACCAGCGAACCGAGGAGGAAGGGACGCAGCTCCGTTCCCCGCCACGGTGTAGCTGGAATTAGTCTCGGCAATTCATCGTCGCTGAGGAGCTTGCCAATCGTCTCTTCGTAAGCTCGCAACCACGGACGCAGCCGCCGGAGGTTCAGCAGCTTTGGCAGATACCATTGCGGTACAGCGGGATAGGCGTTGAGAATCCCCGGCTTATCCGAGGCAACGCCCCAGTGCAGCTCTTTCCCCAGAGACTTAGCGACCGGTTGCCAGTTCTTTATCTCTCCAGACAAGGTGGAGAGGAGCAGCAGGTCAATCGCCTCTCCGGGTTGACGACGGGAGCGACTCTTTCGCAGGAACGGCAGCAGGCGGAGATACCGTGCCAGCCGCTCGTTCATTACCAGAGGCAGGCGACGGGAGTGGCTGCGGATTCGCCGACGCAACCTCTTATGAGGAACCTTCTGAATACCCACCGCCCGGAATCCACAGCCCCGGCGATGACAGAGCTGCTCCAGCAGTCCGGCGGTCAGGTCGTTTGCTCCCAGCTGAATGACCTCGAAGTAGTCCAGCGTGGCAAGGGCTTTCTCCACAATCGTTGCCGCCAGCAGAGCCGGACGCAGCCGATACCAGAAGAGATTGTGCCAGATGAGCCGTTCAAAGGGAACGCCACGCAGGGTCATTTTCCCGATCAACCGCTCGCAGGTGAGGTTGGCAATCTCCGCGCCCTCTTCGGTAAGCTGCTGAACCCCTTCATTGGTGATCAGCTCCTCGGAGTGCAACGCCTCGACCCCCAGCTCCTCGCAGACCTCCTGCGCGGCGGAGTTCAGGCTGCCGGGGAAGAGGTCGATCACCAGGGGACGCTTAACCGCTCGCAAGCCAGCGGCAAGCTCCCGCCGTAACCGTTCCGGAGTGAGAACCTCTGCCAGGGCGTAGATGCTGTAGGGTTGAGTCATCGTTTCAGGATTTTCGTTTTAATCGTTCTCAGCAAGCCGAGCCGCTTCTCTTCGATAATCAGCAGGGGGATCAACAGCAGCCCGAACGCCGCCACCCCGACGAGGAACAGCGGAATCAGCGACCACCTCGCCAACAGGTTTTCGATTAAGTAAAGAACCGCCAGCGTCGCCCCGCCAGCGTAGAGTATCGGCAGCAGGACAGTCCCGATGAAAGCGAGGCGGCGCAGCGGCTTGACTTTTACCGCTCCGGCGGAGAAGTATAGCAGTAACAGCACGTAGAGGATGACCACCACGTTGTTGGCAAGCACCTGCCCCTCGGCATCTCCAAAGCGGAGCAGAGCCCAGGAGCATGCTGCTACCGACAGCAGCACGAAGGCAACCTGCAGAATCAGCCAACGCTTAACCTGTTTGCGCTCAAGGAGTTGGTTGATCAGAATATTCCCGCCGACCAACATCGTAGTGTAGAGAGCCATTCGGGGAGCGTAGAGGTCGATCAGGGGAATCGCCGCCTTGTAGTTGGGCAGCCAGCCAGGAAGCAGGGTGTGCGCAGCGATTACGGTAAGTCCCGCCGTAATCGCTCCCAGATAGGCGTTAATCTCTGTATATCGTAACAGCTTCTCCCTGAGCGAAGCCAACTTCCCCGCACCGGTCTGGCGGGCAATGTCTGGATAAAGCACCGTCCCAAGTTTACCCGGTAACAGGTTTATGAACATCACCACAGTTAAAGTAAGAGTAAGGAACCCCCGCGACTCTCCACCAACAAAATGCGCCACGAAGAGCTTGTCCATGCTTTCCATACTAAAGCGCAGGAAGGTCGCCACGGTCAGTGGCATCCCCACGGAGAGCAGCCTGAGAGTCGGTTTGACCGTCAGAATTGGCTTTAGCGAGAACCCCAGCGTGCGCCAGTAAACCACCACCCGCACCAGCTCCACGGCAACAATCACGCCGACGGCACCGCTGACCCCCCAGAAATACGCCCCCAACAGTACCCCGCCAACCCATCCCACGGTTGACCAGACCTCGATCTTCGCCAGCAGAGCAAACCGCTGCTCAGCCTGGTGGAGGTTGGTCAGCAGGGCGATCAGGTTGCGCAGAGGAAGGCGCACCGCCGCCAGAATGAGAATGATGACTGCCACGGTGGAGAAGGAGCTTATCATTCCCAGACCGAGGAGCAGAGCCGCTCCCGCCGCCAGCAATCCGGTTAGCAACACAAAACCCACGGCGGAGTTCCGCAGCTGTTCCAGGGTCTTTTCAGAGGCTTTTTGACCCCGCAGGTAGGGAATCTGCCGATAGATGCCGCTGCTCGCCCCGAGGTCGGTATAGGCTCCGTAACCGGCGATCAGGTTGACGATGAGCAGCAGACCGTAGTCCGCCGGATTGTTGATCAGTTTTGGCAACAGCGCACCGCGAACCATCCCGAACAGAGCGGTGAATAGCCCCGCCCCGGACATGAAGATGGTATCGCGCCACAGCTTGCTGATGCGCTCCTTAGCCAAGCTCTCCCTCTGGGCAACTCTACAACCAAACGAATGGGGTGATTCTATAAAACAACTCGGCTAAAAGACAGCCCGTCCTTACGTGGTCTTAAATGCAGGGCGGGGATTGCCTCGTCGGCAAAAAATCCCCGCCGCAAACTTGTCATGGGTTAAGGTTTCGCTCATCACCCCAGCCCGTGGACAACTCCCCTTAAACAAAGGATCAGGGGGGAGAGCTGCTAACATGGTTTGTAGGGACGCACCTATGTGTGTACCCCTACATCAAATACGAAAGGGGTGGGTTACACTACGGCCTCACTCTGAATCCCCTGTTTAGGGAGGTGCGGAGGAATGTTTAAGCAACCAGTAAGAGGTGCGGTACGCCGTATCCTCGCTATACTAAAAGGGCGAAGACAATCCATGATGGAATCGCTTCGCCCCTACGATTAAAACCTCGCGAGGTTTATATAGGGCAGGCATTTTAATGCCTGCCGTGAAATCCGCCCTACATTTTTGCCTTTTTGACGATTGTCGTAGGGGCGCAGCATGCTGCGCCCTTCGTAAATCCACCCCTCACCGTACAAACGTAGATGACATTATCTTCGGCATGGTTGATGTAGGGGCCGGCCTTTAGGTCGGTCCGCGAAATTGGTGTGGGTTATAGAAAAACCCATCTCTCGTAAACAAGACACCGTAGGGGTGTATTGCAATACGTCCCTACAAAATCTTGAGGGTTCTGTCGGAAGCGGACGACCCCAGGGTGTTTTGGCACGAAGTGCCAGCCCTGTGGTGCAGCGCACTGCGCTGCCTAGCGGTGGATGGTGATTGTCGGCTGGATTGCCGCGCCGCCCCGCCCCGGCTCGACTGTACCAACTCCTATGAATCCGGTGGGACCAAAGACCCGTGCCTGCTGCCCCAGGGGCAGTTTATCGAGGATCGGCACCGCCATTCCGTTGAGGTAGCGGGCGAGGTCGTCGCCGAGAATCTCTGTCTTCGGCAGATACGCCAGCGCCTTCTCCGGCGGAATGATTGCCGCCTCGGCGGCTTCGCTCAGCTCGGCACGGGCGATGTCCACGCTCAGCCCGTCCTCCACGTTGAAGATGCCGTTGCGGGTGCGGGTGAGACCAGCCAGGTGCGCTCCACAGCCCAGCGCCTTGCCCAGCTCGTGCGCCAGCCCCCTGACGTAGGTTCCCTTAGAGCAGGTGATCTTCATCGTTGCCAGATCGCCCTCGATACTCATCAGATCAAAACGGTGGATGGTTACCGGGCGGGGCGGCACATCGGTGGGCTTGCCCTCCCGCGCCAGTTTGTAGAGCCGTTCGCCGTCTTTCTTCGCTGCGGAATAAGGCGGCGGAGTCTGCATAATCTCGCCACGAAACTCGTCGATCCGATCTTCGATAGCCGCAGCGAGGTTCTCCGGCAGCGGACCCTCGGAGGTTACCGCGCCCTCGGAGTCGTAGGTGTCGGTGGCGGCGCCGAAGCGGAACCCCGCCACGTATTCTTTGTCGTTCGCCATCAAAAGCTGCACCAGGCGGGTGGCTTTGCCGAGGCAGATGACCAGCACGCCGGTGGCGATGGGGTCGAGGGAGCCGGTATGTCCCATCTTCTTTACGCCGAGGGCGCTGCGCAGCTTGCGAATGACATCGAAGCTGGTCCAGCCCGCCGGCTTGTTGCAGTTCAGAACGCCTGTCAGTTCACGCTTCAAGGGTTTTCCTTCGTTATAATGTTATGAGACCGATGCAAATGGAACGAGGTGCAACAAAGGCGATGCTTGTACTCCCTCTCCCCTCTGGGGAGAGGGCTGGGGTGAGGGGCAGACAAAAAAGCGTACTTATGCAAATGCCTCCTCATAGCAGTGCCTTCCCAACCGCTTCGACAACCCAATCTCGCGCCTCGGCGAGGGTTCCGGTGAAGGTCGCCCCGGCGGCACAGCGATGTCCACCGCCGCCGATTGGCTTCACCAGGTCGTTAACCGCCACGCCGTCCTTACTGCGCAGGGAGAGCTTGACCTTCTCCGCGCCGTCCTGGCGGAGGAAGGCACCGACCTCAACCCCGCTGATGCCCCGGGCATAGTCCACGATCTCGGCGGTGTCCTCAACGCTGGCTCCGGTCTCGGCGTACATCGCCTCGGTTACAATGAGCAGTGCCAGCTGTCCGTCGTGGAGTAGTTCTAAAGTATCGAGAGCCTTGCCGAGGAGGCGGTACTTCTGTGGGCGGTTGGATTCGTAGAGCCGCTCGGCGACTTTGTTTGGGCGGAGTCCGCTCTCGATCAGATCGGCGACCACCCGCAGGCAGCGGGCATCGGTGTTTGGATAGCGGAAAGAGCCGGTGTCGGTGTCGATGGCGGTGTAGAGTGCTTCGGCGGCGGGAAGGTCAATCTGCCAGTCCAGCTCGGCGAGTAGCTCGTGAACCAGCACCCCGACTGCGGCGGCGGTGATGTCGATCAGGTTGACCTCGCCCAGCGGGGTTCCGCCAGCGTGGTGGTCGATGTTCAGCCTGCGGGGAGCGACCTGGAGAAGCTGCTCCACCTCCTCGCCCAGCCGCCACGGCTCGCTACAATCGAGGACGATCAGCAGGTCTGCGGGGGTCAGCTCGCTGACCTTTGAACGATAGCCCGCCGAGCCGACGAGGAAGCTGTACTCCTCCGGCACCGAATCCCAGCAGAATAGCTGCACCGCCTTGCCAGCCTGCTTTGCCAGGTGAGCCAGAGCGCAGGCACTACCCAGGGTGTCGCCGTCGGGATTGATGTGCGAGGCGAAGACGATCCTCTCGGCATTCTGAATCAGCCGGGCGGCATCTTTATAAAGGGCGGTCGTGGGCTTACTCAAGCTCCTCCTCAGGCATTTCGCTGAGCAGCTTCACAACCCGCTCGCCCCGGCGCAGGGATTCATCGAAGCGGAAGAGCAGCGTGGGGGTGGTTGGCAGACGTAACCGCAGGGAGAGCTGGCGACGCAGATAGCCCGCCGCCTTCTCCAGGATTTCCTGATTGCGCTTGATTCCCGCCTCGTCCTCGTTCACATCGAAGAAAACCTTGGCATGGAGCAGGTCTGGCGAAAGGACGACCTCGGTAACGCTGACCTCGCCAAGGTCAGGGTCGCGGAGTTCATCGACGAGGGGGCCGAGAACCTTGCGAATCTCCCGCCCAATCTGGATCTGACTCTTGTGCATAATATCCTTCGGTAAACTCAGTTAACGGGGGAGTGTAGCACGGTGCAGGCGGTTCGGGCAAGGTGGCAACGCGGTGCGTTGTATCACAGGGCCGGGCTTCTTCCGGAAAACTCTGCGAGGGCGTATTCCCTCTCCCATTTGGGGAGCGGGCCAGAGTGGGGGGCGAAGTTACAAATGGCGAAGACAAGCTTCGCCCCTATCAGTGTACTCTGAACAAACACAAAGTTTTACGTAGGGACCGACCTTCAGGTCGGTCCGCAAGATTGTATATTGGCGAGCGTAGCTCATCTGCCACGAGAGAGGTTACCCGTAATGGGTAGCCTTTTATTCAGGGTGAGCCGATGTCTCTCTTGGCAGCCGGACTACGTCCGACTAACTGGAGGGTGT
>JAIOSI010000218.1 GCA_021107695.1 bacterium | reverse complement strand
TGCGGGGACCGAAGTCGGAGACCCTGCGCCGCTGGGATGAGCAGCTCCGAGAACGCCCGGCACCGGTAATCGGCTGCTGCGACAATCACGGGCGGCTCTATCGGCTGCTGAAAGACTTCCACCTGCTGCCCTACCCGCTGGCGATGCGAATCCTGCGACTCCATGTCCTCTGTGAACCGCTGGAGGGGTTAGAGCCAGCGGTAGCCGAGGGAACCCTACTCCAGGCAATGGTTGCCGGACGGAGCTTCATCGCCAACGACTTCTGGCGGTCGGCGAACGGCTTCCGCTTCTCCGCCGTAGGTAAAAAGAGAACTGCCCTGATGGGCGACACGGTTTCATCGGGCAACAGCCCCTGGCGACTGCGAGTAACCCTGCCAACGGAGGGACGCATCACCCTGCTTCGTAACGGTAAACCGTGGCGGATTGTTGTTGACAGAAAACTGGAGGAACGGGTTGACTCCGGCATCTTCCGGGTCGAGGTGGAACAACGCCTGCCTCGTCTCTTCGGCAGGAAACTCAGCAACAGGTACGTACCGTGGATCTACTCCAACGCCATTCGGATCGTAGCGGGATAAACCTTACGCAACCGTAGGGGCGTATTGCAATACGCCCCCTATAAAACCGCCTCTCATACAATCTCCGGAGGTTCATCATGAAAGCCCTGCCCACCATTTTTCTGACCCTGCTCCTGCTCATCGTGGGTTGTAACGGTAAGGAGCCGCCACCGACCGAAGAGTTCCCGACGACGGCGGAAATTACCGCCGAGCTGGAGTCAACCAACGACTTCGCCCCGGACCACCGCATCTCCCCCTGGAACTGGACGCAGTCTCCGGTGATCTCGTTGGAGGAGCCGGAGCTGTACCTCGGCTTCAGCTTTACCAACAGTACCGATGAGGCGATTGGGGCGAACGAGCTGTGGGGTTCCTCCCGCCTGACACTCAGGCGCGTCCACGCACCGGATTATATTCTCGACATTCCGCTGATGGAGATGATGGACGACGGCGAGATCAGCGATGGTCTGGCACCAGGTGAGCAGGAAACGATGGTCGGCGAGCTGTGCTGGCGCGGGGAGTTCGAGGAGCAGGGGATGTATCATCTGGTCTGGGAAAGCCCCTTCGGTCAATCTATCTTCGGCATCATCGCTCTGCCAGAAATGGAGTATCTGCTCTACCGCCTGGACAGTGACCCCGCCTACAACAGCTGGGGACTGTACATGTATGGCATGGACGGCGTGGTGATGAACGGTCTCGGTCGGCGGGTGATTGACCTCGGCGAGGCGATGCTCCCCGATCTGATCGAGCGGCTGGACGACGAGCGGGAGTGCTTCATCGAGGGCAGCGAAGAGGCGACCATCGGTTCGATGTACGCCCACCGGGTCTGCGACTACGCGGCGATCATGATCACCAGAATCGCCCGTCTGGACATCCCCAAACTGCGGGGGAGGTCTGCCGAAGACCGTCAACCGGGGATTGAAACGGTGCAGGAGTGGTGCGAGGAGAACCTGTAATGGGGTTGCAGGGGCGAAGCTGTGCGCACGCCCTTTTTGCAATTAACGAGGGCGGACACCAATGCTCATCAAGAATAGGTCCGCCCCTACAAAACCTTACGAGGGGAAGTATGCAACTCACTGCATTTGCCTCTTGACCGCTGCCAACGGTTATTCTATCCTTGCTTGATGATCATTCGCTCGTTCTTTTCTCTCTAGCATGAAGGATACCCATGGATTACATCCCTCTGATTCTGGCTGGTCTGCTGGCGGTTGCCGCTGTCATCGCTCACAGCAAGGCAAAAAGTACCTCTTTCCTCTTCATCATGCTCGGCTTCGTCATCCAGTTCCTGCTGATGATCTTGCCGATGATTGGCGTTTTCATCACCTTCACGGCTTACCTGAACTGGATCGCCTACGCCCTGATCCTCATCGGTCTGCTGATGGTTAAGAAAGATTAAGTAACGCAGCGACCAGCGGGAGCGGTTAAACGCGGGTGTAGTCACAACATAACCAAACCTGCCAGCCGCAAAGCTGTGTCCAGCTTCAAGCTGGCTGATGGTTAAGAAGGACTAACAACGCAGCGACATCATACTGCGTTGCTGTAGGGGCGAAGCTTGTCTTCGCCCTTTTGCGTAAATACCCTCCCCCTTTGTTGGGGGAACTCGTCCCACGGGATTAAGGGTGAGGGATGAAGTCTTAGCCTCCACCAATGTTCATGGTGGGCATTAAAATGCCCACCCTGCATTAACATCTCTAGAATCTTGTATAGGGGCGAAGACAAACTTCGCCCTTTGGCGTATCCGACAGGGCGAAGCCCCTGTGCCTGCCCTTTTTATGAATCTGCCCCTCAACACCCCCTACCCCTGCTAATATCCAGGTGGTACAATGGTGTTGATTTAGTAGAATATCACGCTGCAAAATTACAGAAGGAGCCGTTGTGGGCGTTTATGAGTTCAAGGCGGGGCGGCGTTTCCTCGTCCGGGTACCGAAGGGCGCGGAGCTGGTCGGCTACATCACCGAACTTATCCAGAAAGAGAACATCCGCCAGGGTGAGATTACGGCAATCGGTGCCGTCGCCGACGCCGCTATCGGCTTCTATGACCAAGAGACCCACGAGTACCACGAGGTCGAGCTGACCGGCGGACTGGAGATCGTCTCGCTAACCGGGAACATCTCCCTGAAAGACGGCAAGCCCCACCTCCACGCCCACGCCGGGCTGGCGGATCACTCCGGGGCGATGTTCGGCGGACACCTCAGCCGCGCCACCGTCTTCCTCACCGAGATCGTGATTCACGAGTTCCTCGGCGGAGAAGCTAAAGAGCTGGAGCGAGTCCCCGACGAGACAACCGGACTCTCCTGCTGGGCGGCAACGCAGTGCGTTGCATCACAAGACTGACCTTCGGTCAGAAAACCTTGAGCCTCCACGCTCATGCTGTTCGCTTACAGATAACGTTTGATGCCTAAGAACTCCTCAAGCTAGTTGTAGAAGCGAATCTTGTATTCGCTCCCCGACAATTGCGTACTCCCTCTCCCCTCTGGGGGGAGGGCTGGGGAGGGGGGCGGAACATCCAGGGCAAACCCACAGCACTCCCAACTTCATATAACATTCATTACTCTCAGGAGGCGAAGCTGAAAAATATCCTGCGTAAACTCATTCCCGATTCCCTCTGGCCCCACCTGCGCCTAGGCTGGTTCCGGATCAGGGGATTCTTCCTGCGAAGAAAAAACGGCAGCGTAGAATGCCCCATCTGCAATGGACACTTCCACCGCTTCCTCCCCCACGGCTCAGAACGCATCTGTCCCGGTTGCGGCACCGCACGCAGGCAGCGACTGATGACCCTCTACCTGCGCCGGGAGACCGACCTCTTCACTTCGTCGAAGAAACTGCTCCACATCGCCGCCGACCTGACCCTCCACCGCCTCGTCCATAGATACAGCAATCTCGACTACGCCAGCTTTGATCTCCACCGCAAATATACCGACCGTAACGGCGACCTCACCGACCTGCCCGATGCCGACAACAGCCACGATGCAGTGATCTGCTTCCACGTGCTGGAGCATATCCCCGACGACCACGCGGCAATGAGCGAGATGCACCGGATAATCAACTCCGACGGCTGGGCGTTGATTCAGGTTCCCCACTATCCAGACCGGGGGGCGACCTACGAGGACTTCTCCATCACCGACCCCCAGGAGCGGAAGAAACACTTCGGACAGTGGGATCACGTTCGGGTCTATGGCAACGATTTTCAGCAGCGGTTGGAGAAGGCGGGCTTCACGGTGCGCTTCGTTGACTACCTGGCAGAGCTGACCGAGGATGATATTGCCCGTTACGGTCTGGCGGGAACCAAAGGCTTCCACCGCTCCGAGAAGTAGCATCCTTATCCCCTTCCCCCTATGGGATGAGGGGCAGGGCGAACACAAGGTTCGCCCCTACGAATCTACAGATTCTCACAATTATTCCATGACCTCCACCTCCCAATCCGGCAACGCGGTGCGTTGCATCACGCTTTCTCGATTTGTTACTTTAGACTAACCACATTTTTCTCCACGTATTGTAATGGCTCCCACCTCCCAATCCGGTTTTTCCCTCATCGAGATGCTCATCGCCTCGGCGATTCTCCTTATCGGAGTGGCGGGGATTCTCCTCTCCGTCCCGCGAGCAGAGGAGGGCGTTATCGCCGGAGGAATGAGCGGTCGGGCGGCTCTCTACGCCCGGGAACGGCTGGACTCCCTGGCGGCAATCTCCTTTGAGGAGCTAACCGACTACGCCGCGCTGGAGTCGTACAGCGACGAACCGGAGCCAGCGGTCTTCTTCCGCCGCTGGTGGGTGCTTGCGCCGGAGCTGCTGCCTCCCCTCGCGGGCGAGGAACTGGATGAAGAGCTGGCGAGCTACGAGCTGGTCGCTGCCGACTTCGACATCCCCCGCAATTTTCTCAGATTAAAGGTCGTCCTGACCTGGCAGCCCCCCGGCGGTCGCCTGGAACGCCTGACCCTCAGCCGCCTGGTAACACCATAGCAATGCGGTGCGTTGCGTCACAGTTTCGCGCCTGACAAGTAAAAACGAACTACGCCAATCCCCGCGTCTTACCGCTCACGATGTTCGCTGCCCTTTTTCCAAGAGAATTGTACGCTGGCAGCGCGGTGCGTTGCATCACAAGGCTGGGCTTCGCCCCTACAGCGGTAATTCTGAACAACCACAAGGTTTTAATGTAGGGGCCGACCTTTAGGTCGGCCCGCGAGAGGGCGATAACTCATCATTCAGGGTACGGCATGCCGTACCCCTACGGAAAGACCCAATCCTCCTCTCGAAATATCCCCTAAATCCCGCTATACTCAGTCAACGGGTTTGAATCCTCAGATCCGCAAAAAATCATTAAGGAGTTACCGATGCGTTACCTGTTGATTGTACTGAGTCTCCTGCTCGCCACGGTTGTGCTGGCGGAGGCGACCGAGGTCGAGCTGACCGATGCTGAGATCGCCGACGAGCCAATCCCTCCCCGCGCTCAGATTGAGGGCGACACCCTCGTTATTTTTGCTGACTTCTACAACGACCTTGAGGTCGCCGACGGACTGCTCATCGCTGTGGGCAGCGTAACGGCAAATACCGAGAATCCGAACGTGGCGCAGGCGCGGGCGATGGCAGCGAAAGCCGCCCGGCTCAAGGCGCGCTCGGTAATGGAAGAGTTCTTCCTGGACCTGGGATTCTCTAAGAGCG
>JAIOSI010000280.1 GCA_021107695.1 bacterium | reverse complement strand
ACCGCCTCGCTGAGTAAATACTATCGTGGCAAGCGCAAAGGATTACTCAACAGGTTAAAGGAGCTTGGCATTCTCCAGCCGGAACTAAAAGCAAGAGTTGCCTATGTTACGGCACTACTTGTCAATGAACTCCGCACGGGCATAATCAAGAGGCTTGGAAAGCTCGACGGGAAGCTGCTTCTCAAAGAGTTTGAGTACATCTACGACGAATCGCCACCGCCAAAGGTGTCTCAGGGCCACGACTCGTTATTTGTTATTGACCCTTCGGGACCGGGACCAAGCAACGAACTTATGAAGTCTCGCCCTCACGCTAGCTCCAGCCTGGGATTTTGCCGTTAAGTGATCGGGCATCACCAGGCAACGTTGTTATGGGGTCGATAAGTCTATCGCCAGTCTCGTTCCCGTGGAGAAACCATGCGCATTCGCCACCGCACCATCAACGACCTCGGCGGTATTGTCGAGCTGAACAACTTGTGTTTTCCAAACTCACCGCGATCTCTCGAAAGTCAGCAGTTCTTCTTCGATAATAAGTCGCTGGAGTTCTTCGATTCGGTCTTCGTCGCCGAAGAGGATGATCAGCTAATTGGCTTCGGCGCCGTCTTCGGTCACGACAAATGGTACGACGTTGCCACCACCTTCGAGTACGAGGTCTGGATTCACCCCGGTTACAGGAAGCGGGGCATCGCCGAAAAGCTCTACGATGTGCTGGAGTATCAACGACGCTACCTGAACTGCACCCGGCTCATCTCCCGTTGTCTGGAGGGAGAACCGACCGGGGCAGTTTGGCTGGAAAAGAAGGGATTTTCCCTGCAAAAGAAAATCCCGATTAGCCGCCTCGACCTGCCCACATTCAAATCGGGCGAGATACCCGCAGCTGACGATGTCCAGGTCATGGTCTATGGCGGCTGGGACGATTCCGACAAAGAGGAAAAGCTCTGGCGATTCAACGAGAAAATCTTGCTCGAATTATATGCCGGACGTAGTTTTACGAAAAGGCCGATTGAAATCTGGCGGAAGTGCTGGAACAATCCGACTGCACACAGAAACAGCGTTGTCGTGGCTCTGAGCGCTGGAGAAGTGGTGGGAATGACGGATATTAAGCTCCGCGCCGGAATCCAGCGTTACGCCATAGCCAACTTCACCGGAGTGCTGCCCGACTATCGAAAGCGGGGCATCGCCACGGCACTCATGACAGCTCAGGCTGTGGAGTTAAAGCGGCTGGGCTGTCCGGGAATCGTCGCCTGGGAACGTGAGCTGCCGGAGCCAATCCGCCGCATCCACAGTAAGCTGAGCTACGCCGAGCAACCAGCCGAGCTTATCTACGAGAAGCTCATTGCTCAGGAGTAGAGCCATCGGTATGAAAAAAGAGGAGGCTCTGACCTCCTCTTTTTCTATTTCCGTAGAATAGCTATTTTACTCGCAGCCAGTAGCAGGTATCAGCTGGCGGTTCAAGTTCGGTGAACTCCCAGCGGACGGTATCGCCGTCGAAGCTCGGCTCTGGCAGAGCGACATCGCCGTACTCCTCCACAATGCTCCAGTCGGCTCCGGGTCCCGGACGCAGCCAGAGAACGCCATGTCCGATTGCGTTTTGCCAGCCGCCTCCTGTGCCGAGAGGATACTCAAAGCAACCCTCGGCGGTGTAGGGAGCCAGATAGCTTACCGAGAAGCGAGTGGTAACCTTGGCGGGCAGATCATCCCCCCGGAAGAGGGCGGAGACCAGCGTCGCAGTGTGGTTTCCCGCCTCGTCGTACTGCCGTCGGCGAGTGATATGGCTCTCCAGAGACTCACCGTTGATTGAGACCGTAACCGACGGCTCGAAGTCGCTTACCTCGTCGGGATACTCGAAGTACATCGGCAGCAGCATGGCGTTGCGGGTGGCTTCGCCGGAGTTGTGCATGTCGTACCACGCCTCGACCAGCACGCAGTCCTCCCAGAAGAAGACCGTTACCTCCTCGTCTGCCATTATGTTCTGCGGATGCTCACCACGCTCGGTGGTGGAAGACTCCTCGACCCACCATCCCGGCGCGATGTTAGCAAGGGTCGCCAGAGCCAGCAGGCAGATGAGCAGGAGGGAGTATCTCATCGGTATCAGGCTCCCGCATACAGGTTTGTGAAGGTAGCGTAGATGCTTTCTTTGCCCGTGTCCGGGTCAACGTAACGCCAGCGCAGCCAGCCGATGTTGCCCTCTTCGTCCTCAACCCGCCACCAGTCGCCCTGTCGCCCGAAAATGGTAAAAAGCTCGCCTTCTTTCATCACCGGGTGAGCGGATACTCTCGCTGCTGCTGGCTCAGGAAGGGTGCGGAAGTTGATTCCACCAGTTGCCAGGACATTACCCCAGGGTTCGGAGTGGCCGATCATCAAGACTTCCACGCCAGCACCACGTTCAGGCTCCAGATTGGTGAACTCCCAGAAGAGACTGCCAAAACGCACATTGTCCTTGTTACGTTCCTCGCGGGCCGGGGGTAGCCCGATGGAGCGGAACTGCCAGCGTCCGTTCCAGTCAAAGGATCCCCAGGAATTAATCTCAATGATACCGTGGCCAATCGGTCCCTGCCATGAGCCACCAGTGTAAACCGGATAGAACATCTCTACCCACGTGGCGTGTTTGGGAACGCTGTATTTCTGCCAATAGCGAACGGATAGCCAGAGGGTTTCCCCTGCGTCAAAAGGCACCTCATAGAGGGCATAGGTGTCAAAATGGATGCTAGCTTCATAAGCCCCCAGCTCCTCAAGCGTTTCCTGGTTGACCCGAAGAGTTGTCTCCCTGATTATTCGCTCCTTCAATTCTAGCTCTTGGATGCTTGCAGAGAAGCTATACTCGCTGTTGGTGATTTCATCGACCGTCGTTACCTCCGACTCTCCACTATACTCTTCCTCGCTTATCAGGCTCCATCCGCGAGAGCTTTCCAGCGGAAAGTACATCGGCACGGTTTGAGCCGCGCCCTCGTTGCGGAAGGTAAAGTTTGCGTCCACCCAGGCACCGCCTTGATCGAGTGTAATAGTCACATACTCGTCTGCCATCACCACATCGGGGTGTTCTATCTCATCCTCACCGGGCTTAAATGGCTGAGGATTAGAAAAATCGCTCCAGTACGAGCCGGAATCGGCAAGCGCGGGCATGGATAAAATCACCAGGAGGAACAAAACAATAGTGTACCGTTTCATCGTAACTCCTTATGAGTAATACTGATCCGACAATTGAGGGGTAGTACACCGGAGAAAACGGAGAACTCTTTTCTCTAACCTCCGCCATTAAGCGCGTGGTAGGTGTTCTTAGCAGGAGTGATCGCAGCATAGATGTTCTCTTTATCTCCATCAACGTAACGCCAGCGCAACCAGCCCGGGTTACCCTCTTCGTCCTCTACGCGCCACCAGTCGCCCTGTCGCTCAAAAATGGTAAAGTACTCGCCCTCTTTCATCACCGGGTGAGCGGCGACCCGTGCCGAGGTGTTATTCCGTTCAGAGCGAAAGTTGATTCCGCTCTCGACAAGGACGATTCCCCAGCAGGGCTGGTTATCAAAGGGCATCATCACTCTGATACACGTCCCCCAGATACTATCTCTTTCTGGCTCCAGTTCGTCAAACTCCCAGACCAGCTTACCACCTTTCTCGGTGGCTGGTGGCAGAGAAACCGACTGGTACTGCCAGACTCCGTTCCAGTTGAAGTCGGAACCAGCGGTTACTTCGACAATCCCATGACCGATCGGTCCCTTCCAGGAGCCTCCCGTGTGAATCTTATAATACATATGCCACCAGTCGGCGAAGTTGGGACCACTGTATCTTTGCCAGTACTTCACAGACAGCGTTAGCGTTTCGCCTGCTTCAAATGGTATTTCGTAGAGGGCATAGCTGTGTGAGTACTCCTGAGTATAATAGTAACCTGGCTCTGACTCCTCGCTTGTATATACTATGGTTGATTCTATAGAAACCTGTACAGGATATTCTTTCCCACTGACGGTTGCGAAAAAATTGTAGTCGGCGTTGGAAATGTCCTCGATCGTCGTTACCTTCGGTTCTCCGCCGTACTCATCCTCGTCTATCATATTGTATCGATTATCGCTTTCCAGCAGAAAATACATTGGCACGGTCTGTGCCGTTCCCTCATTGTGGAAGGTGAACTCGGAGTTGACTACGGCTCCTTCGGCTCCCAGAACAATACTGACAAACTCGTCTGTCATCACCACATCAGGATGTTCGTTCTTGGCATAGATACCTAGATGGAAGGGCTGGGGAACCGGAAAGTAAAAAGCCAGCGCAGGAATACTGAAAACAGCCAGCAGGAGCAGCGCGGCGGTTAGCGTCTTCATTTTTTCCTCTTTTGCTTCAGAGAGAAAGACCGCTGGTCTTCCTCGGTTATCAGCTGTCCACCCTGGAACGCCAGGCTATAAACCCGGCTCACTCCTGGCTCGTCCATCGTAACGCCGATCAGCGTGTCGGCGGACTCCATCGTCCGGCGGTTGTGGGTAATCAGCAGGAACTGGCTCTGGGTAGAGAACCGCCCCAGCAGCTTGAGGAAGCGATCCACATTGGCATCGTCCAGGGGAGCGTCGATCTCGTCGAGGATGCAGAAGGGGCTTGGCTTCGCCTCGAAGAGGGCGAAGAGCAGGGCGATGGCGGTGAGTGCCCTCTCTCCACCGGAACGGGCGATGAGACTCTGCTCACCCTTTCCCGGCGGGCGAACGTGAATCTCCACTCCCGCCTCCAGCGGTTCTTCATCGGTCAGGGAGAGCCGGGCTTCTCCGCCACCGAATATCTGCGAGAAGAGCCGCTCGAAGTTGGAGACCACCTGATTGAAGGTGGTGAGGAAGCGTTCCGTCGCCTCGGTGTTCAGCCGCCGAATGGAGGCGCGGAGGCTGTTCGCTCCCCGGTTCAGTTCGTCGCTCTGACCGTTGAGGAACTCCTTGCGCTCCATGATCGCATCGTAGTTTGCCTGGGCGGAGAAGTTGATCTGTCCCAGTCGCTCCCGACGACGGCGGAGCTTGTCGGCGGATTTGTGCGAGTCGGTCAGCTCAAAGTCTTCGGGCAGGGCGACCTCGTCCAGCTTCAATGCGGTACGCTCCAGAGCCTCGGCGATAAGCCGCTCCTGCTCACCGTGTTCATGCTCCAGCGAGACCCGCAGGTTGGTCAGCTGTTTCTCGACCTCGCCTACTTTGGTATCGAGCTTGGTTCGCTCTGCCAGTTTACCGGAAAACTCCGTGCCAGCTTTGTTGAGAACCAGCCGCAGCTTGCCGAGCTGTTTCTCCTCTTCATCCTTAGAGAGGGTCAGCTCGGAGAGTTTCTCGCTGAGTTCTTCCAGGTCGCTGTCGGCACGGCTGCTCGCATCCTTCACCTCGGCAAGTTCCTGCTCCCGCTTCTCCCGGCGCAGCTCCGACTGCGCGATCCCCCGCTTCAGCCGCTCAATCTCCTTCTCCAGACCTTCCAGTTCCACCTCGTGGCGGTTCCGTGCCTCCCGGATGGCGGCGAACTCCTCCTGCCGCTGGTTCAGGCGAGCCTCCAGCCGCTCGGCTTTGTTTAACGCCTCGCTGTGCCGCTCCCGGAGTTCCTCTTCGTCAGGAGCATCGTCGGTGGCTTCGGCTTCACTATTGAGCAGCTTCAGTTCCTCCTCGACCTCTCTCAGTCGGTGGAGGCGATCTTCTTCGGTCTTCTCCAGTCGCTGCTGCTCTTCCTGCTGTCGTTCCAGAGCCACCTTCGCCCGCTCCCATTCCAGCGAATCGGCGGACTGCTGTTCCCGCTGACCGGAGAGGGTTTCGCCAACCCGACTGAAGTTATCCCGCAGTCGTTTCTCTTCGGCACGGGCGGTGTCGTACTCCTCTTGCAGGGTGACCAGGTTCTCCCTGAGCTTATCCAGATCGCGCTCGTGGGAGAGCAGATGCTGCCGACCTTTTCCAGAATCGCCGCCGGTGATGGCTCCGCTGGATTCCACCAGCTCGCCGTCGAGGCTGACAATCCGCCGGAAGCTGACCTGTCCCCGCCAGCTGCGAACCAGATCCGTTGCCGAGGCGAGGGTGTCCGCGACCAGCGTTCCGCCGAGGGCGAACTCCACCGCCGGGGTAATCAGGGAATCAAAGTGAATCAGCGCGAGAGCGTCGTCAATCAGTCCGGGGTGCTGAATCTGCCGGGCGCAATACGGCTGTTTCCGGGGGCGAATGATATCCAGGGGGAAAAAGCGCGCCCGTCCGACACGAAGCCGCTTGAGCAGCTCCACCGCCGCCCGGGCATCGGCCTCGGTATCGCAGACTATCGCCTGAGACGAGGCACCGAGAGCGGTTTCGATGGCAATCTCGTACTGACTGTCGCAGGAGACCAGCTGCGCCAACGCGCCGTGGATACCGCTGAGGCTACCCTTACTTCCGGCGGCGAGAACAGCACGTACAGCTTTCTTAAAGCTCTCGTTACTATGATAGACCCGCTCCAGACTCTCGAAGCTGGCGCGGGCCCGGGTCAGGGCATCCAGACTCCGCCGGGTCTTCTCCGAGACCTCGGCAATCTGCCTGTTGGCGTTGCGCTGAAGCTCCAGAGCCTCCTTCAGCCGCTCTTCCAGAGCATCGAGCCGACCACGGAGCTTATCGACCTCAACCTGTTTGGCGGAGAGGTTCTCCTCAAGAAGCATCAGCTCTTCGGCGTTGGAGTCTTCCTCCAGCCGCAGTTTGTCTCGTTCTTTGCCTAAACCTTCCAGACGAAGCTGTCGTTCGGCTCCGGAGCCAGCGGCATCGAGGAGCTCCACCCCCAGCTGTTTTGCCTCACCTCGATGGAGCAGTAGCTCATCCCGCAGTCCCGCCAGCTCTTCCTCCGAAGCGGTAATGCGCTCCCGGACGGTCTCAAGCTCCTCGCGCAGCTCTGCCGCCTTCGCGTTACCCGCGGTTAGCTCACTGTTCTGGCTCGACTGTTCCTCGCCAAGCTCGGTAAGCCGCTGCTCCAGTTCTCGCTTCCGTCTGGTTCGTTCCGCCTGTTTCTCTCTGGAGAGCGAGAGGCGGTTCTCGAAGTTCTTCACCTGCTCCAGCGAGTGATAGCTCTGCTGCTGACCCTCGGTCAGGGTGTTCTGCGCCCGAAGCTGCTCTTCCTGCGCCTCGGTCAGGGCGGCATCGGCGGAGGCGAGCTTCGCGGCAAGCTCTGCCTGCTTGTCCTGTGCGGTCTCCAGCCCCTGGTTAAGCTCGTCGGAGCGGGACTGGTGGTTGTCCCAATGGAAGCGATAGGTATAAGCCTCAACCTGGCGCAGCTCCTCGCCCAACCGTTTGTAGTGCTGCGCCTTGTTGACCTCGCGCTTCAACCCCCGAAGCTGGGTGGTCAGCTCGTCGAGACGGTCGTTGAGCCGTTGCAGCTCACCCTCGGTCTGTTCCAGCTTCTTCGTCGCCTCGGCGCGTTGATTTTTGTAACGCCCGATTCCCGCTGCCTCGTCGAAGATCTCCCGCCGCTTGTGGGGGTTCTGCGAGAGGATCAGGTCAACCTGCGCCTGCTCGATGATCGAATAGGCGTTGGTACCAATTCCCGTATCGAGGAGGAGGTTCTGAATGTCCTTCAGTCGGCAGGGACGTTGGTTGAGCAGGTACGCTGACTCCCCGGAGCGGAAGAGCCGCCGGGTGATCAGCACATCCTCGTACTCCACCGGCAGTCGGTTGTCCTCGTTTGCCAGGAGCAGCGAAACCTCGCTCATCCCTAGGGGGTGCCGCTCTTCGGTGCCGGAGAAGATCACGTCCACCGAGCTTTTACCGCGCAGGCTGCGCACCCGCTGCTCGCCCAGTGCCCAGCGAATGGCATCGGAGAGGTTCGTCTTGCCACAGCCGTTAGGTCCGACAATGGCGGTCATCCCCTCGCGCAGGTTTAGCTCCAGCGGGTCGGGAAAGGACTTAAAGCCAGCAATACTGAGTTTTTTTAAGAACAAAAAGCCGCCTTGGTTAGCTACCGAAGAGTGCATTTTACACCAGACGGTTCTAGTTTACCAGCCGCGTGGTGAGAACCAGTTTTCCCCTTGCTATTTGCAAATGGGACTGTTACAGTCTGATATGTGGTGTGGTATTTTGCCGTCATTAACTATAACCTTCGGAGGTTCTGATGAAACGGTTCGCCCTTGTTCTGCTTGCGCTATTTACGGTTAACAGTGTTTTTGCCGATGACGCTGCTCAGACCGACTGGTCTGGCGGCGATGGCGTTGCTGGTCCGGTTACCGACTGGACTGACCAGTTTGATACGGCAACCGATGTAAGCTGGCTGGCTTTCCCCGGTGAGTTGCACCTCTCGTCCACGCCTATGACTCCGGTCGAGCATACCGTTGACGGTAGTTTTGATGCTGCCTGGTCAGTGTATTCTGCTGATATTGATGACGATGGCGATATGGACATCCTCGGTGCGGCTCGCGATGCCGATGACATTACCTGGTGGGAGAACGACGATGGCTCTGGTACCAGCTGGACCGAGCATCTCGTTGACGGCAGCTTTGATGGTGCCTTCTCCGTTTTCTCCGCTGACGTTGATGCCGATGGCTATCAAGATATTCTGGGTGTGGCACGAATCGCCGATGACATTACCTGGTGGAAAAACGATGATGGGACTGGCACCAGTTGGACCGAATACACTATTGACGGTAGCTTTAATGGTGCCTATTCAGTTTACGCTGCCGACGTTGATGCTGATGGCTATCTTGATGTGCTAGGTGCAGCTATAGATGCCGACGACATCACCTGGTGGAAGAATGACGATGGCACAGGTACTAGTTGGACAGAGCATACCGTTGACGGTAGTTTTGATACTGCTACCTCAGTTTTTGCTGAGGATGTAAACGGTGACGGCTACCTGGATGTTCTTGGCTCGGCTTACAACGCCGACGACATCACCTGGTGGGAGAACAACGACGGTTCTGGCACCAGCTGGACAGAACATACTGTTGACGGCAGCTTTAACGGTGCCTATTCAGTTTACGGTGCTGACATTGATGGCGATGGAGATATTGATATGCTTGGGGCAGCACGGAGCGACGACGACATCACTTGGTGGGAGAACGACGACGGTTCCGGTACTAGCTGGACAGAGCATCTCGTTGACGGCAGTTTCGACGGTGCCTATACAGCCTATGCTGCTGATGTTGATGGTGATGGAGATATTGATGTGCTGGGTGCGGCTATGACTGCTGATGACATCACCTGGTGGAAAAACGACGACGGTTCTGGTACCAGTTGGACAGAACATACCGTTGCTGGAAGCTTTGATGCCGCCAACACAGTTTATGCGGAGGACATTAACGGCGACGGAGCTCTAGACATTCTGGGAGCGGCTTTTTATGCCGACGACATCACCTGGTGGGAGGTTACAGAGTTCAGAGCGAACGGCAACCTGACCAGTTCGATCCTCGATACCGCCGCTCTGCCGGAGTGGGGACAGATAAGCTGGACGGCGGATACTCCCACTAACACCACACTGGCTGTGGAAGTCCGTGCCAGCAACGACTCCGGCAGCATGGGAAGCTGGTTCGCGGTCAGCTCCGGCGACGAGCTGGGCAGTTATCTCACCGACTACGACCGTTACTTCCAGTATAAGGTTGCCTTTACGACTACAGACACCTCCGCCAGCCCGACCTTCGAGGACATCACCATCAACTGGACAGATTGCACGGCGGTGGAGTCCGTTGACCTCTACGCCAATGCCAAAGACGAAGGCGTGCTGCTGAGCTGGTCAATCGTTGGCGATACTCCGGCGACGGTCAGTGTCCTGCGTGGACTGACCCAAAATGGGTCAGTTAACCTGAGCGGTGAGCTTTCCGGCTCGGCGACAAGCTGGCTCGATGCCCCCGCCGAGGCTGGCATGGAATACGCCTACTGGCTTGAGATTACGGAGCTTGACGGCACCGTCAGTCGCTTTGGACCTTCTGAGATAGTCGTTCCCGGAGCAGTGAGCGAGTTGGCTCTGAGCGATCCGTACCCCAACCCGGCAAGCTCTGCCCTGACGGTGAGCTACGAGTTGACTCAAAATGGGTTAGTAGAACTGAACATCTATGACCTCTCTGGTCGTCTGGTCGAGACGTTGGTTAGCGGCGAACAGACCGCCGGACGGCACAACGTAAGCTGGGATAGCTCAACTTCGGCAACAGGAGTCTATCTGATTCGCTTGGAAGCAGCGGGCGAGGCAATTACCAAACGTGCGGTGATTAGCCGTTAGCAACGACTTGTAGGGGCATGGCATGCCGTACCCTTTTATCAAACATCTTCATGGTGTTCGTAGGGGCAGTCTCCTGTGGCTGCCCTTTGTTGTAATTTTGCCCATCACCCTGGTCCCAGATGATTAATTAATCTTTCACAAGATTTTCTGATCGTGATTGCCTCGCGCATTTTTACAGCAGGGGTGGTTACTCTAGTGGACATTGATGCCCACCCCAACTTATCATCCCGACTGTAGATGGGACGGCTAGACAACCGTTCTCACGCTACACCGGAGGTTACCCATGCGCCTGACAACCGTTCTTCTGCTGGTCGTCGTTTCTCTGGTGGTGGCGGATACTTACCTGCCGCTGGTTGAGGCGGAGTACGTCTTCTCCTGCGTTTACGAGGAAGAGGACGCCCCTTACCTGTGCGAAGAAACCCGCTGGGTGGGGCTGGAGGAGTTCGATCCCGAAGACGAGTACGGTCGCCCGACCTGGGACTCGCCGACTTACGAGTTCTCCGACCTCAGCCACCGGATTGTTCACCTCTATCTGCGCGACGACGGCGATACGCTGCGCTTCGTCGAGTTCTACTGCCAGATTGGGGAGTGGGGCGAGCTGCCCTGGCGGATTGAACTGCCTATTGAGGCTGGGCGTGAGTGGAACGAAGCGGGCTATGCGGCTATTGTTGAAGAGGTCGGAAGCTACACCATCCCGGCAGGGGAGTTCACCGATTGTCTCCGCTTAACTTACAGCTTCATCGGCAAGCCGGAGTTCAGCCTGGGTTTCAGCCGCTGGAGCTTCATTCTGGCTTCCGGCGTGGGGGTCATCGCCGAAGAGTATTTAGACGATTATGGCTACGGCTGGACGGCGGAGCTGACCGAGTGTATTATCCTAAAGTAGCTCTGCCGATCCAGCTCTCTTGATTATCGGGCACATTTCTGCTAAAATGCGCCCGTCTGAGGCTGTAGCTACCCTTCACCTGAGAAGCTGATGCGAGCAATCCTGATACTTACAGCCCTGTTGATTCTGTTGAGCGGCTGTGGGGGAGACTCCCCGGAATCTGCCTACGACCGCTTTATCGCTGCCAATAATGACAACAACGGCGACGGGCTGATTGACGCAATCTGGTTCGCCCGCTGGGATAACCTCGCCGCAGAAATCGTAGCCAAGCAGCGGGAACCGCTTCGCCCCTTCGCCCCGGCTTTGCTCCTGCCCGTGGCTATTGTTGAGGATGAGGTAATCGACCGCCAGGAAACTGGCGAGGACGAAGTCAGCCTCACCATGCGCCAGGTGCTGGAGGACGAGTATGGCAACCGTCACTCCTCCCGTCAGGTGTTTACGCTGGTTCTGCGCGATGATAGCTGGTACGTGCTGCTGCCAGAGGAAGCCATCGACCTGCTGCTGTTTAACGATATTGCTGAGTAAGAGAGCATACCTTCACGCTCAACCGTTCCAAACCTGAACCGATTCCTTAGGGGAAGATGCCATTTAAGCGTTCTATCTCTGTTCTGATTGTCCCCCACGACGGCGGAGAAACCAAGCCGGTTTCTGTCCCACGCTGGGCTTTGATTACCATCATCTGCCTCTTCTTTGCCGTTTTGATTGGCTTGGGAAGTACCGCGATCTACTACGCCAGCCGCTACGAAGAGGTCAGCGAGCGGATTGATCCCCTCGAGGAACGGGGGGACTTCCTCGCCCGGAAGAATGGCGAGTACAAAACCTCGGCGATGGTCTCGAATTCCGAGCTGTCCGCCCTGACGAACGCTGCCGAGCGAGACCGTCAGGCATACGAGAACTCGCTCCGTGCCGTCCGGTTACAGCTGACCCAGCTTCAGAACTTCTACAAGAACCTGCGGATTATGGCGGGCTTCAAGCTGGAGGCGGAGGCTGCCGATGCGGTTCTCGGCAGCGGTGGACCGGAGGGCGAAGCTGTCGTCGAAGTCGAGACAACGGACGAGCAGGAGCTGGAGGCGATCACGACCTTTGGTCTGAGCTTCGCCAACCACTCGGCGCAGGAGTACGCCTCAGCGGAGGCATCGCTGCTCACCGACATGGCGGGGCTATCCTCCGAGATGTACCTGCTGCTGCGTGATCTGGAGCAGCGTATCTCCACCATCAGCCCCGATGTCCCCTTCGGCGTTCCGGTTCAGGGAGTCATCACCAGCTACTTTGGCGAGCCACGCTGGCACGGACCTCATAAAGGTCTGGACATTGCCGCTCCCATCGGCACCTTTATCACCACCCCGGCGGACGGCATCGTCATCGAGTCCGGCTATCGGGGAGCTTACGGGCTGACGGTCTGGATTGACCACGGTAACGGCTACGAGACCCGCTACGCCCACATGGGAACAGCCACCTTCTCCGTTGGTGAGCGGGTGAATGCCGGGCAGATGATCGGCACCATCGGCGTTACCGGAGCAACTACCGGTCCGCACCTGCATTACGAAGTACGCCTCAACAATGTCGCCCTCGACCCTCTCAACTATCTGGTGCAGTAGCTTTACGCAAAGGTTTTTGTGGAAAAGAAATCTGTTGGTCTGAATCCGCGACTCTGGGAGCCGATGCCCCTGCTGGGGCAGGCTCTCTTTATCACCACGGCGAACCATTCCGGCGTGCCGCAGGTGGAG